>NZ_JBHLZP010000072.1:0-24061 GCF_042429965.1 Actinoallomurus acaciae | reverse complement strand
GTCCGCCCGGCCCGCCGCCATGCCCGCCGGGCGCTCCCGCTGCGACGGGTCCACCGGAGCCGACAGGTCCACCGGCTCCGGCGAGAGCGGCGAGGCTGCCCGCGCTGACGGTCAGTTCCAGGACGTTGGTCGCGCTGACATGCGCCCGCGCCTCGCGGGCGAACCGCTGGACGTGGGGTTGGCGGGTGTGCGCCTCGACCGCGTTGGCGTCGCGGAAGAGCTGATAGAACAGCCGCTGGTTCGGCGAGTTGTCCACGGTGTGGCAGGCGTAGACGAGGGTGCCCGGCTCGGCCTGGCGTACGGCGTGGGCGACCTCGGCGGTGAGCCGGTCGAAGGCGTCTCCGTGTCCTTCGACGAGCGTGTAGATCATGATCCGGCCGTACTGGCCCATGGCGGACGGGGCCTGCGGGGCACGTCCCGGCGCCCCGGCCGGCGGGGCGAAGGACGGCTGCCCCTCGCGCCGGGGCCGGGCGTACCCGCCCGTGTCAAAACCACTTCTGTCATATCCGCCGGTGTCATATCCCCCAGTGTCATAACCGCCGGCGTCATATCCACCGGCCTCATAACCGCCCGTGTCATATCCACCGGCGTCATGACCACCTGTGTCATAACCGTTGGCGTCATAACCCTCCGCGTCATAACCGCCGGTGTCATAACCGCCCTGCTGGCGTCGCCTGCCGCGGCGCCGTCCGGAGTTGTACTGCCCGTCGTCGTAGGGCTGCTGGTGGCGCGACATTTCCTCGTACGGCTCCGGTTCTTCATCGTCGGGGGCGGGTGGGCCGCCCGGCGGAAGCCGGGTGGCGCCGAACCACACAAGGGCGGCGGATCCGCCGAGCGCCAGAGGCGCCAGCGGTCCGGGCAGGTAACTGCGCATCGCGGCGACCGTGAGCACCCCGGCGAGCGCGACCATGGCGAGGGTCGGCATGATCTCGGCCGCCTGCCGGTCACGCCTGTTGCCGCGCACCGCGGTGACCGCGACGCAGGAGACCAGGGAGACGACGGCGAAGAGGTGCGCTCCGTCGAGCACCAGGCCGGGCAGCGATGAGTAGTGGCCGGACACCTTCGGCATGCTCTTGCCGAAGGTGCCGACGATCGGGTCGAGCAGGATGATGACGACGGCGACGATCACGTACGACGCCGCGATGAGCCGCGCGGCGAACCGCGCCTGTACCGTTCGCGCGATCAGTTCGACGACGCCCAGCGCCAGCGTCAGCGGCGCGATCAGCGACCCGAACAGCTCCGTGCACCGCAACAGCGCCGGCCCGAAGCCCGCCGCGTAGCCGATGGTCATCGAGGCGAGCGCGATCCCCAGGGCCAGAAGGGTGCCGCACCACGCGAACAGGTGCATACGTCGCTCTGGCAGGGTGTGCTTGATCAGCAACCCGGCGCCTCCGAGGGCCGCGAGGGTCGCCAGAAGCGCCAGAACGACGTTGACCATCGCCCCCATGGTGCCCGATCACACGGCCGGACGGGTAACGAAGAGCCACGGCATATATGCAAAGAGCGGATAAAGCCCGCTGTTTACTCGCACATCACCATTGCCAGCTTACTCACCAGTATCTAGCATGTTCCGACACGCCCCGTGGTCGCACCATTCCCGAGGAGGACTGCATGCGCAGCCTTACCCTCGACGTGCCTGACCACGCGCGTCACACCCCCCAAGACCAGCGGCCGTCCGAGGCCGCCCACGCCGAACTGCGCGACCTCGTCCTCCGGGCCCGCGCCGGCGACCCCGAGGCCTTCGGCGTGCTCTATGACCGGTACGCCGACACGATCTACCGCTTCGTCTACTACCGCGTGGGCGCGCACGCCCTCGCGGAGGACCTGGCGAGCGAGACGTTCCTGCGGGCGTTCCGGCGCATCAACCTGTTCACCTGGCAGGGCAAGGACTTCGGCGCGTGGCTCGTGACGATCGCCCGCAACCTCGTGCTGGACCACTTCAAGTCGAGCCGCCACCGCCTCGAGGTCTGCACGGCCGAGCCCCTGGAGCCCGATCGCTGGGAGGAGGGCCCCGAACGCGCGGTACTCGACTCCTTCACCCACCGGGCGTTGTTCTCGGCCGTACGGGAGCTGGGCAACGAGCAGCGCGAGTGTGTGGTCCTGCGCTTCCTGCACGGCCTGTCGGTCGCCGAGACCGCCGAGATCATGGGCAAGAACACCGGCGCGATCAAGGCGTTGCAGTACCGCGCGACCCGGTCCCTGGCCCGTCTTTTTCCTGCCGATATCCGGTGAGATGACGTTGAGGTCGGCAGCCTCCAGCAATGATCACGTACGGTGATGGTTCGCGACGCGCCGCGTACGGGGTTGCCGGATCACCGCGAGCGGACGCTGGTTAGTCTCGTCTCCATGCGTCGACTGTGGCCATGGAGCGATGACGACGAGGTTGCCGACGAACTCGCGGGTGAGGCCGCGGCCGCGGCCGCGTCGCCCGACGCCGAGCCGGTCGTCCCGGACCCGAACGCCGCCGCGTTCTTCGACGTCGACAACACCCTGATCCGGGGCGCGTCGATCTACCACTTCGCCCGGGGTCTGGCCGCGCGGAAGCTGTTCACCTTCCGCGACCTGGCGATGTTCGCGCTCGGCCAGGTCTCCTTCCGCGTACGCGGCGCGGAGAACGACGACCACATCTCCACGGCGCGCGAGGCGGCCCTGGCGTTCGTCGCCGGCCGGAGCGTGGACGAGCTCGTCAGCCTCTGCGAGGAGATCTACGACGACAAGATGGCCGACCGTATCTGGCACGGCACGCGGTCGCTCGCGCTCAAGCACCTCGACGCGGGCCAGCAGGTGTGGCTGGTCACCGCGACCCCGGTCGAGCTGGCCCGCATCATCTCCCACCGTCTGGGCCTGACCGGCGCGCTCGGCACGGTCGCGGAGACCGAGGACGGCGTCTACACCGGTCGCCTGGTCGGCCACCTGCTGCACGGCCCGGCCAAGGCGGGCGCCGTACGCGCGCTGGCCCGCAAGGAGGGCCTGGACCTGTCCCGCTGCTCGGCGTACAGCGACTCCTACAACGACCTGCCGATGCTCACCACCGTCGGCCACCCTCACGCGGTCAACCCGGACGGCGACCTGCGCGACCACGCACGCGAACACGGCTGGCCGATTCACGACTTCCGCACCGGCCGCAAGGTCACCATGGTCGCCCTCCCGGTCGCGGCCGGCACCGGCGCGCTGGTCGGCGGCGTCGCCGCCGGCGTGGCGCTCCGCCGCCACCACCGCGGACACTGAGGGCGCCCCGCGCGGGGACGCCCTCGAACCGCGTCAGCCCTGCGCGATGAGGCGGAGCATGCCCTCGGGGTAGCGTGCGCCCGAGACCGGAAGCTCCAGCTCGGACAGTTCGGCGCCGGTCAGCTCGAGGTCGGCCGCCGCCAGGTTCTCCTCCAGGCGCTTACGGCTCTTCGTACCCGGGATCGGCACCACGTCGTCGCCCTGGGCCAGCAGCCACGCCAGCGCGAGCTGCGCCGCCGGCACGCCCTTGCGGTCGGCCATCGCCCGTACCGCCTCGGCCGCCTTCATGTTCGTGTCGAAGTTGGCCCCCTGGAAGCGCGGGTCATTGCGACGGTAGTCGCCGACCGGGTAGTCCTCCGCACGCCGGACGTCGCCGGTGAGGAAGCCGCGGCCCAGCGGGGAGTACGGGACCAGCCCGATGCCCAGCTCCCGCAGCGTCGGCAGGATCTCATCCTCCAGCCCCCGCTCCCACAGGGAGTACTCGGTCTGCAGCGCCGACACGGGGAAGACGGCGTGCGCCCGCCGGATCATGCCCGCCGACGCCTCGGACAGCCCGAAGTAGCGCACCTTCCCGGCCGCGACCAGCTCGCCGACCGCGCCGGCGACATCCTCGATCGGGACCTCCGGGTCGACCCGGTGCTGGTAGAGCAGGTCGATGTGGTCGGTGCCGAGCCGTTCGAGCTGCTGGTCGGCCACCTCGCGGATGTGCTCGGGACGGCTGTTCGGGCCGAGCCGCTCACCGTCGGGGGAGTAGTCCCAGCCGAACTTGGTCGCGATGACCACCTCGTCGCGGCGCCCCTTCAGCGCACGGCCGAGCAGCCTCTCGTTGGTCCACGGCCCGTACGCCTCGGCGGTGTCGAGGAAGTCACAGCCGAGCTCGATCGCACGGTGGATGGTGGCGATGGACTCGTCATCGTCGGGCGCACCGTACGCCCAGCTCATACCCATACATCCCAGGCCGAGCGCCGAGGTGCGCAGGCCCTGTGTGCCCAGTGCTCTCTTTTCCATGTGCTCCAGGCTGCCCCTTGAAGCGCGCTCTAAGTCAAGCCGCCGCCGCCCGGCCGCGTCAGCGAAAGCCGTAGGAGCCGACTTCGTGCAGCATCGTGAGCACCGGAGGTTCATCGCACCGTTCGTCGAGGCTCGCGCGGTAGCGCTGGAAGGCCCGCAGCTCCCGCAGCACCTCGGGGCCCGCGTCCATCTCGGCGAAGGCCACGAACGTCACCCCGTCCTCGAGCCGGAACGTCGCGTAGCGCAGGCCTTTCGGCCGGACCGAACGCATCTCGTCGTACACGTCCTGAAGCAACTCCAGGTTGCGCGCGACCTCATCGGGTCTGACCCTGCAACGAAACATCACCTGCATGACGGCTCCCTGTCGTCGGGCATCGGCGCCCTCGCGACCCGGACGCCCGCAAATTGATACGACAGTGTGTATTCTGGAATACACACTGTCAAGCGAATGCTGGAGTCGTGACCATTGGCCACCCGGAAGTACGAGCAGCGCCTGCGGGCGGAGGCGGCCGAGGAGACACGGCGCCGCATCCTCGACGCCGTGTACCGGCGGTTGCGCGAGGTGCCTTCGGAGCCGGTCAGCATCGACCGCATCGCTCGCATGGCTCGCGTCGCGCGGCCCACCGTCTACCTGGTCTTCGGCTCACGCGCCGGGTTGTTCGACGCCGTCGGGGCCGATCTGCTGGACCGTGGCGGGTTCGATCGCATGCTGGAGGCCGCGGCCCACCCCGACGCGCGTGAGGCCCTGCGCGGTGCGATCCGCGGCGTCGTGAAGATGTACGCGGCTCATCGGGACGTGCTGCGAGTGCTGTCCTCGATGGCCCTGCTCGACGCCGCCGCGGTCGGCGGGGCGACCGAGCGACTCGAACGCCGCCGGGCGAGTGGAATGGCGCACCTCGCCCGGCGCCTAGCCGACCAGGAGACTCTGCGCGCCGACGTCACCGCCGACCAGGCCGCCGACCTGTTGTGGCTGTTGACGGGCTTCGACAGCTTCGACCTGCTGTACACCGGTCGGCGCCTGCCCATCGAGAAGACCGCGACGACGCTGATCGACACCGCCGAACGCAGCCTGTGCCGCTGACCAGCCGGCGGCGATCGACCATCGATTCTCCGCGCCGGGCCGCCGTGGCTCCGGAGACGTCAGGCGCGGAGGAACGCGGGGCCGCGTTGACGGAGCAGGTCGTACAGCATGTTCTGGATCGTCTCGCGCACCTGGTCGGTGAGGTTGAAGACCGTCATGTGGTCATCGGCCTGCGCCGGGTCGTACTCATCGGTGCGGATCGGCTCGCCGAAGGTGATCATCCACTTCGAGGGCAGCGGCACCAGGCCGAGCAGGCCGAAGAGCGGCCAGGTCGGTGTCACCGGGAAGTAAGGGAACCCGAGCAGCCGGGCCAGCGGCTTCAGGTCGGCGATCTTGGGATAGATCTCCTCGGCCCCGACGATGGCGCACGGGATGATCGGGACCTGGGCGCGCAGCGCGGTGGCCACGAACCCGCCCCGGCCGAACCGCTGGAGCCGGTAACGCTCGCTGAACGGCTTGCCGACGCCCTTGAAGCCCTCGGGGAAGACCCCGACGAGCTGGTCCTGGGCCAGCAGCCGCGACGCGTCGGCCTGGCACGCGAGCGTGTGCCCGCTCTTGCGCGCGAGGTGGGCGAGCACCGGGACCTGGTAGACGAGGTCGGCACCGAGCAGCCGCAGGTTGCGGTGGGCCGGGTGGTCGTCGTGCAGGCCGACCTGCAGCATGACGCCGTCGATCGGCAGCGTGCCGGAGTGGTTGCCGACGACCAGCGCGGGACCGGTGTCGGGGACGTGCTCCATGCCGAACATCTCGACCCGGAACCAGCGCTCGTACAACGGGCGCAGCAGCGGCAGCAGCACGTTCTCGTTGAGCTCGGAGTCGAAGCCGAACTCGTCGATCTCGTAGTCACCGCTCAGCCGCCGACGGATGAACTGGAGAGCCGAGGCGACCTTGTGGTCCAACCCCCCCGGTTCACGGACGAGATGCTCTGCGGCGTCGGTGTTAAGCGGGATTACCTGCGCTTCTGGCCGCATTGCGGGGCTCGCCTCCTCCAGAGGATCGTGACTCACCTCTTGCCCCCTACGGAGTCTGCCAACCGGTCGAGAAGGCCGGCGGGCAGACCATGACCGAGTCCTTGCGAATCCGCGAAATCGGTAAAGGCTTCTTCCGAACTGAACTTCGGCCGCCAGTCGAGCTCTCGCGCCAGGCGTGCGGTGTCGAGCACCCGGCCGTACGTCAGCCAGCGCAGCAGCTCCGGCGAGAAGCCCTTCAGCCCGCCGAACCGGCGCCCGACGTCGCCCAGCGTCTGCAGCGCGGGCGCCGGGAGCGGCAGCGTCGGCCGGCCGGCGCGGCGCAGCGCCTGCGAGAGCAGGACGACGCCGTCACCGGCCACGTTGTACGTGCCAGGATGGTCCTCGGTCGCCATGCGCCGCAGCACCTCGACGCCGTCGTCCTCGTGGACGAACTGCAGCCGCGGGTCGAACCCGAGCACCGTCGCCACCACCGGCATGCGGAAGTAACGGCTCAGCGGATTGTCGACGTGCGGCCCGAGGAAGTTGGCGAAGCGCAGCACGGACACGGTCAGGTCGGAGCGGCGCCGGGCGAGCCCCCGCACGTACCCCTCGACCTCGACCGCGTCCTTCGCGTAGCCGGACGCGGGCGGCCGCACCGGCTCGTCGGTCTCGCCGAAGACCGCCGGGTCGTGCCCGGACGAGCCGTACACCGCCGCGGACGAACGGACCACGACCCTGCGCATCGCCGGGGACCGCTGGCACGCCGCCAAGAGCTGCATCGTGCCGATGACGTTCTGCTCCTTGGACTTCATCCGCGCGGTGGAGGCCATCGTCACCAGGTGGAGATGCACGACCGTGTCGACCTCGGCCGCGTTAATGATCTTCGCGATGCTCGGCGTGCGGATGTCGATGCGGACGAACTCCGTACGCCCCAGCGGCATCGTGGGCGCAACGGTATCCACGCCGATGACCCGTTCGATGTTGGGATCGGCCTGAAGCGTGTTCGCGACCCGCGCACCAAGAAAGCGGGAGACGCCGGTGACCAGGACCACCCGGGCCGTACCCGAGGTAGGTGATCCGCTCGCCGAGGGACGCATGGATGACACAGTGCCCGCCAGCCGTTACGACTACCTCAACGAGAAGTCACTTCTTGTTACGGCGCTGGACCCGCGTCTTCTTCAGCAGCTTGCGGTGCTTCTTCTTGGCCATGCGCTTACGACGCTTCTTGATGACAGAGCCCACGAAACCCTCACTCGATGGTCGTCCGGGAACAGGCGATCAGCACCCTTGGCGGGCACAGCCCGAAGCCCAAGGGTACCGCCGCCAGTACGCCCGTCGTCCGCGGGCTCGGCGACCCCCGACACGGTCGGGGGTCAGCCCGCCTCGATGTAAGCGTCTCGCAGATAGTCGTGGACAGCCTGCTCCGGTACGCGGAACGAACGTCCCACGCGAATTGCCGGTAGTTCTCCTGAGTGAACAAGGCGGTATACGGTCATCTTGGACACCCGCATCACCGCAGCCACCTCGGCCACAGTCAGGAACCTGACCTCGCTCAGAGGTCGCTCGCCTGAGCTCATCGGACGCCCTCTTCCACACGCCGCGCGTCAGACCTTTGCGGTGACTTTGATCACGGCCGTGTACTTTCTCCAGCGTAAATCGTGAATCTGTAGTCGCAAGAGGGGAGTTCAACCAATCAGGCCCGAACGCGCCAAAAGATACATCGTTAGCGGCGTGTAGTAGTGCGGCGGCACGTTGTCGTCCAGCGGCACCACTACCTCGATCTTGCCCTCTGCCTCCCCTGCGAACAGCGCCGGATCGTTGCAGTCCGCGAACCCGACCGTCGGCACGCCCGCCTGTCCGGCCGCGCCGGCCCAGCCATGGTCCGCTATGACCAGATCCGGCCATAGTGTCGCGTTTGCTGTTAGTTCTTCCAGTATCGCTCGCATCGGATGTGGGTCGTGTGTATGGTGCAGCGCTCCGCCGTCCGACAGCACCGCAACCCTTTCCACGTACCGGATCTGGCGACTCTGCGAACCCTGGGACGTGTTCACCTCGTACGACCAGCCGGCCGCCGGAGTGATCACCTGGCAGCCGCGCGCCGCCAGCTCCCGCGCCAGTGCGAGATAGACCGGAAGCAGGCCCGAAGGATGTCCGGTGGCGAGCAGCACGGTCTCCTCACGAGCGGCCGCCGCGCCGATCCGCTCCCCCATCTCCTCCAGCGCGTCGATCGTCAGGTCCGGGGCGATCGTGTCGTCGCCGTAAAGGTGTGATGTATCGGGATCTATCCCACATTTTTTTACCATCAGGGCGAAGATGTCATCGAACGTCCATTCGCGAGTGAACGCGAGTCCGAACTGGTAGTACGGCCGTCCCGCCGCCATCCGCCGGTAGTGCAGAAGGTTGTTCTGCCGTGGCGTGGCCACGTCGCCGGCGATGAGCGTGCGCACCAGGTGCTCGCGCAGTTCCGTACGGGTGGGGACCGCGGCCGGGTCCGGGCCCGTCACTCCAGCGGATCCAGGCCGTGCTCGGGGAACACCGCCTTCCGCGTCGCCATCACCGCTCGATCCACCGGATGCCCCGGGTCGTAGCCGCTCGCCCACGTCCGCACCTCCACGTCCTCGCCGTCGGTCATCCGCTCCGGAGCTCGCGCCCCGGTGCGGTCGCGCACGTAGTTCTGCCAGGTCGGCGGGGTGATCGTCGCCGGATCGATGGGCCGCCCGGCCGCCTCGGCGAGCAGGTGGGTCCATGTCCGCGGCACCACCTGGACCAGCGCGTATCCGCCGCCGCCGACGAGGACCCAGCGACCGCCGGCGGTCTCGTGGGCCAGCCGGTGCAGCGCGTGGTACGCGGCGCGCTGCCCGTCGACGCTCAGCCGCAGGTGCGCCAGGGGATCCAGGTCGTGGCTGTCGCATCCCTGCTGGGTCACCAGGATCTGCGGCGCGAACTCCCGCAGCAGCGGCGGGACGACCGCGTCGAAGGCACGGAGCCAGAGCCGGTCGTCGGTGCCGGCCGGCAGTGCCACGTTGACGGCCGTGCCCCGGGCGCCGGTGTCCTGCGGCAGGCCGGTGCCGGGGAACAGGGTCCGCGGCGACTCGTGCAGGCTGATCGTCAGCACCCGCGGATCGTCGTAGAACGCGGCCTGGACGCCATCGCCGTGGTGGACGTCGACGTCGACGTAGGCGACCTTCGTGGCGCCCTGCTCCAGCAGCCAGGCGATCGCGATGGCCGGGTCGTTGTAGACGCAGAAGCCGGACGCGGCGCCGCGCATCGCGTGGTGCAGGCCCCCGGCGATGTTGGCGGCGTGCGTCGCCGTGCCCTCCCAGACGGCGCGCGCGGCGGCCACGGTCGCCCCGGCGACCAGCGCGGACGCGTCGTGCATGCCGGGGAAGACCGGGTTGTCGGTGAGGCCGAGCCCACGGGCGGGATCGATCCGCTCGGCACGTACGGCCTCGATGTAGTCCGGATCGTGGACGAGCCGCAGCAGGTCGTCGCCTGCGGGCGCGAACCCCTCGACCGTGACCCCGGGCGCGTCGAGGACGCCCAGGTCACGGGCCAGAGCCATGGTCAGCTCGACGCGTATGGGGTTCATCGGATGTTCGGGGCCGAAGTCGTATGAGGTAAGACGCTCATCCCAGAAGACCCGCAGCGACGTGTCGTGCGAGACACCGGCCCCGCTCCGTTCATCCATGTTGGTCACGGTACCGGTAGGCTCCGCGGCCATGGGCCTGGAGATGCGCGCCACCTGCGAACGCTGCGAAGAGCCGCTCTACGCCAACGGGCTGGCCTACATCTGCAGCTACGAGTGCACCTTCTGCGGGGCGTGCACTCGCGCGATGTCCCACACCTGCCCCAACTGCGGCGGCGAACTGGCCCGCCGCCCCACGCGCGTCTGACCCTTCGCGTCCTGCGGGCGGCGGGAGGATCACACCGGCGGATCGGTGCGGAGGATGGCGTAGGTCACCCCGTCGCGCCACGCGCCGTCCCGCCAGCCGCAGCCCCGCATCACGCCCTCGCGGCTGAAGCCGGCCTTTTCCAGCGCCTTCTGCTCGGCGATGTTGTCCACCTCCGTGTCGGCCTCGATCCGGTGGACGGTCGTGTGGGCGAACAGGTAACGGGCCAGCAGGCGGTGCGCCTCCGCGCCGTACCCCTTGCCCCGGGCTCCGGGCAGCATCGCGATGCCCATGGTGAAGCAGAACGACGCCGGGGTCGGCTGCCGCCGGCTCCACGCGACGAACCCCAGGCGTTCCTCCCCTCGGCACACCATGAGCGCGCCGCCGTCCTCGCCGAGCAGGCCGTTCTCGGTCCATCGGCGGCGGTAGTGGCCCCGGTCGCGCCAGCCGAACCAGGCGTACTCCCCGGTCGAGGCCGGATCGGCGGTCAGCCGCTCCAGGATGGTCAGGTCGTCCTCGGCCACCGGGCGCAGTTCGAGTGGTTCTCCCATGCCCTGATCAACGCGGGACGGCGGCTCGATGTCGCCAAGGATCACACGGTGGCCGTGCGGCGATCCCCCGGGGCCTCCTCGCCGACCCTGCGGTCGCGGCCGGCGCCGAAGCCGGGCACCAGCAACACCACCGAGACGGCGATCACCAGCACGCCCGGCGCGGTCCAGCCGTGCGTCGCGTCGTGCACCGCGCCGACGGCCAGCGGGCCGCGATGACGTACCCCACGCCCTGTGCCATTCCCGAGAGCTGCGCGGTCACGTGCGCGTCGGCGGCCCGCAGGCCGATGAACGACAGCGCGGTGGCGAACCCGATGCCCTGGCCGAGGCCGAGGATGATGATCCACAGCCAGATCGAGCCGGCCGGCGCCCAGATCGACCCGGCGTACCCGAGCGCGGTGAGGAGGACGGCGAGCGCCACCAGGGGCCGCTGGTCGCGGAGCCGGCGTTCGAGCACCGGCACCAGGAAGGCCCCGGCCGCCTGGAGCAGGCTCGACAGGCCCAGCGCGTACCCGCCGGCCGCCTCGCTCAGCCCGCGGTCCTGGCAGATGCTGGGCAGCCAGCCCGAGGTGACGTACGCGAGCAGCGACTGCAGGCCCATGAAGCCGGTCACCTGCCAGGCGAGGGCCGACCGCCACACCTGGGGTGAGCCGGCCTCGGGCCGTGGCGTGGCCGCCGCCGGGCCGCGCAGCCGCGGCAGCCAGGCGACCGCCGCCACGGCGGCCGGGATGGCCAGCAGCATCAACGGCGGCCGCCAGCCCGCCCCCAGCGCGTGCTGCAACGGCACCACCACGCTGGAGGAGACCGCGGCGCCGACGGTGATCGCGACGGTGTAGAGGGCCGTGATGGTCGTGATCGCCTGCGGGTGGTCGCGCTTGATGATCGCCGGAACGGCGATGTTGCCGATGCTGATCGCGATGCCGGCCAGCAGCGCGCCCCCGAACAGCGTCGCCTGGAGCGGGATCACGCGGGTGAGCAGCGCGAGCACGAGCAGAACCATGCTCGTGACCAGCAGCGTCTCACCGCGCGGGCTGCGCCGCACGAACGGGGCGACCAGCCCGTACGAGCCGAAGAACAACACTGGAAGCGTCGTCAGCGCGCCCGCCGCCGTGCCGGACAGGCCGAGGTCGTCCTGGATCTGCCGCAGCAGGGGTCCGACCGCCACGACGGCGGGCCGTAGGTTCAGCGCGACCAGAACGATCAGGATGACACCGACGTGTCTCCTCAAAGCAGTGCCTCCAGGGCGTGGAGAGTAGGCACGACGATGCCTTCCGCCGCGCGCCCGGCGGCGTCCGGGTCACGCTCCGTGATCGCCTCGACCACCGCGTGGTGTGCCTCGGGCCCGGCGTCGGGCAGCTCGTGGTCCAGCCGGACCGCGCTCAGGGACTCGCGCAGCCGGCTCTGGAAGTATCGGAAGGCCTCTGCCAGTAATGCGTTGTGCGAGGCTTCCGCGACGCCGAGGTGGAACGCCGCGTCGGCGGTGCCGAATTCCCCCGGGTCGAGGGCCGCGTCCCGGTCCTCCAGCAGGGCGCGGAGCCGCAGGAGATCGTCCTGGGTGCGCCGCCGCGCCGCGAGCCGCGCCGCCTGCACGTCGTAGGCCTGCTGGAGCTCGAAGACGTCGCGCAGCGTGGACCGCTCGACGCGGCGCAGCAGCGGGCGCGGATCGACCGCGCTGCGCACGTACGTGCCGTCGCCCCGGCGGACCTCCAGCACGCCGATGTGGCTCAGCGCCCGGATCGCCTCGCGTACGGCGGGGCGACTGACCGCGAGCCGGGCGGCGAGGTCGTACTCGCCCGGGATCCGGTCCCCGACCGACCAGTTTCCCGCCGTGAGCTGGCCCTGCATCTGGTCGATCACCGCTTCTACGGCCGAAGCCCGAGGAACCGGTTCGAGTGTGGTCACGTCTTGTGATCATGCCAGATGTCAGGCATGTTAAACGTCTGACATCTGATGTCTCAACCATGTTGTGACGTGAGCAGCCGAAAGGTGGGGGCATCTAAGTAAGTAGGTGGCTCCTGGTCAGGAGGCGGTTGTGGTGGATTATGTGGAAGAAGTGAACATCCCCCCGTTCGCGGGGACCCCGAGCTCGCAGAGCCGCGTGCTCACCACGGCGGTGCGTCTCGGGGTCAGGCCGTTCACGGGCCGGATCAAGGGCCGATCGGCGACCATCCGGCTGTGGCGCTCGCTGCTGGGAGCCGGTTCCCGCTGCCTGCGAGCCGACCCGCGCGTGAGCGTCGAGCCGATCATCGATCCCTGTGTCGAGGATCCGAACGTCGAACGGCCGGTACGCGGCGAGTGGCTGCGCTCCCCCGGCTGCTCGCCTGAACGAGGCGCGATCCTCTACCTCCACGGTGGCGGCTACGCCATCTGCTCCCCCCGCACCCACCGCGTGATGACCACCCGGCTCGCGATGGACACAGACCTTCCGGTACTCGCCCCCGACTACCGGCTCGCCCCCGAACACCCCTTTCCGGCCGCCTTCGAGGACGTGCTCGACGCCTACCGGCTGCTGCTGGCACGCGGCTTCTCCTCCGACCGCATCATCATCGCCGGCGACTCCTCCGGCGGCCACCTGGCCACCGCCCTCACCGCGGAGGCCTGCCGTACGGGCCTGCCGGTGCCGGCCGGCGTCGTGCTCTTCTCCCCCTGGGTCGACCTCACCGGCGAACTGGCCATGGCCTCGGTCTCGAGCAGCCGTGACCCCTACATCGTCCCGGCCGTCGCCACCCGGTTCGGCCGGCTCTACGTCGGGAAGGGCGACTGGGCGGACCCCCGCCTCTCCCTGCTGACCTGTCCGAGCGAGGAGCTTCCCCCCTTCCTCATCCAGGTCGGCGGCATCGAGGTGCTCCGGGCCGAGGCCGAGGCCCTCGCGGAGGTGCTCGATGAGGCCGGGAGCCCGTACGACCTCCAGGTCTGGCCGGAGCAGATGCACGTCTTCCAGATCTTCAACCGGCTTCTCCCCGAGGCGGACGCCGCGATGCGCGAGGCGAGCCGCTTCATCCGAAGGGTGCTCGGCACGGGCTCGATCACCGAAGCCGCCTGATACGCTGCAATCATGCGAGGACCTCGACAGAGCTGGCGTGCCGCCTGACGGCGGCCGCTCTGTCCTCGTACTCACCCAACGGTCGCCGCTTCGGCGGCCGTTTTTCGTGCGCTCGCCGGGCGGCCCCCGCACGAAGGAGTCGCCATGAGCGAACACAGTGAGCGAGTCGAAGACGCAGCCCCGGTACGGGGCGAAGGCTCGAGTCGCGTGCTCAGTCTGTTCACCCCCTCCGGCCATCCCACGCTCGGCAATCTGCTCGGCGCGCTGCTCCCCTCGGTCCGCCTGCTGGAGACGGCCGACTGCGTCTACGGCGTCTCGGACCTGCACGCCCTCACCAGTGACCACGACCCGGCGCGGCTGCGTGAGCAATCGCTCGAGCTGGCCGGGCTGGCGATCGCGGCCGGGATCGACCCGGCGCGCTGTGTGCTGTTCCTGCAGAGCAACGTTCCGGCCCACGCCGAGCTGGCGTACCTGCTGGAGAGCACCGCGCACTATGGCGAGATGCAGCGGATGATCCAGTTCAAGGAGAAGTCGGCGCGGCAGTCCGCCGTGCGCCTTTCGCTGCTGACCTATCCGGCGCTGATGGCCGCCGACATCCTGCTCTACCAGGCCACCGACGTACCGGTCGGCGCCGACCAGGCCCAGCACGTGGAGCTGACCCGTGACCTGGCGACGCGCTTCAACCGGAAGTACGGCCCGGTGTTCACGCTGCCCCGCGCGGTCCATCCCCCGGCCGCGGCGCGGGTCATGGACCTGGCCGACCCGACCGCGAAGATGAGCAAGTCGATCGACTCACCCGGCACGATCTTCCTGCTCGACCCGATCGACGTCGTCCGCCGCAAGATCATGCGGGCGGTGACCGACTCGGGCACCGACGTGGCGTACGACCCGGAGGCCAAGCCGGGCGTGTCCAACCTGCTGTCCATCCTGTCCGCCTGCACCGGGACCCCGATCGCGGACCTCACGGCCGGCTCGTACGGCGTGCTGAAGAAGGAGACCGCCGACGCCGTGATCGCCCTGCTCGAACCCGTTCAACGCCGCTACGCCGACCTGTCCGCCGACCCCGCGGAGCTGGAGGGCATCCTCCGCACCGGCGCGGAACGCGCACGCGAGCGCGCGGCCGGCACCGTCGTCGCGGCGAAGGAGGCGATGGGTCTGCTCGCGGCCTGAAGCCCGTGCCCGGCCGGAGGCTCAGACGTTGACCGGCTGCTCGTGGCGGGCCGTCGCCGACCGGCGGCTGCGGACCGAGACGGCGAAGCCGATCGCGGCGCCGACGGTGGCGACGGCCTCCGCAACAGTGGTCACGACCTTTTCGGTGTACCAGATCGGCTCGTACATGTCCGGCAGCGGGCCGATCGCGCCGACGTCGACGTAGCGGTAGAGCACCACGGCGCCGAACGCGCTGGCCGCGACCAGGAACGCGATGAGGTACGGCACCGGCCGGGGACGGACGAGCACGAGGATCGCCACCACCGCGGCGACCACGCCCTGGACCCAGAACAGCGTGCCCTCGCTGATGGTGCCGGTCTGGCCCGTGTCTCCGGCCAGGTGGAAGTGCACGTACGCGTCGACGGCCAGGCCGGCGAAGACGGCGAGTCGAATGAGTAGCCCCATACCCCGGTCACGGACGAAGGGCCGGTTCGGTTCAGCGCGGCGGCGAGAAGCCGCCCGCCGACGTGTCACTCAGCCGCCGCCGAGCTCGCGCCCGCGGTCGCGTGCGGCCTCGATGGCCTCGATGACCGCCGCGCGTACGCCGTGCCGCTCCAGCTCGCGGATGGCCGAGATGGTCGTGCCGGCCGGGGAGGTGACCGCCTCGCGCAGCATCACCGGGTGGTCGCCGGAGTCGCGCAGCATGACGGCCGCGCCGACGGCCGACTGGATCACCATCTCCAGGGCGGCGGCCCGCGGCATGCCGAGCAGGATGCCCGCGTCGACCATCGCCTCGACCAGGTAGTAGAAGTACGCCGGCCCGCTGCCGGACAGCGCGGTCGCGGCGTCCTGAAGCGACTCGGGGATGCGCAGCACCTTGCCGACCGGGGACAGCAGCTCCTCGGCGAGCTTCAGGTGCTCCTCCGTCGCGTGCGTGCCGGCCGAGATCACGCTCATCGCCTCGTCGACGTGCACGGGCGTGTTGGACATGACGCGGACGACCGGCACGTCGGCCGGCAACCGCTCCTCGATGAACGCGGTCGGGATGCCGGCCGCCATCGAGATCACCAGCCGCCCGGTGCTCAGGTGGCCCTCCAGCTCGTCCAGCAGCGTCCCCATGTCCTGCGGCTTGACCGCCAGGACCAGCGTGTCCGCGGTGCGCGCGGCCTCGGCGTTGGTGACGACCTCGACGCCGTACCGCTGGCGCAGCAGCACGCCGCGCTCCTCCCGCCGCACCGTGACGACCAGGTCGGAGGGGCGCCGGCCGGCGCGCAGAACGCCGGACAGGAGCGCCTCGCCCATCTTGCCGGCACCGAGAATCGCGATCATTTCCGTCCCCCTCGTGTCACGTCACGAAGCGTATCGAGCCCGGAGCCCGGCCGAGCGCACCGGCCCTCACCTGCTCGGACGAGAACGCCCGAATTCAAGGGGAAAGAAAACCCGCTTTGCGGCCAATACTCCTTGACCACTGTCGTCGATGAGATGGACATCGCATGAGAAGACCCAGAGCAGGTATCGCCCTCGCTCTCACGGGCCTGGTGATCACCGGGGCGCCGGCCGCCGCGCGGGCCGCCGGTCATCCCGCCTCGCCGCCCACGTCCTCGTCTGCCGGCCGTTCGTACACGGTGACCCTGCTGACCGGGGACGTCGTGCACCTGCGCACCCAGCGGAGCGGGCCGCCGCTCGTGTCCGTGGATCCGGGACCCGGGCGGCGTTCGGTGCTCTTCCGCAAGGACATCCGGCCCGACGGGACCGTACAGGTCGTCCCGGGCGATGTCGCGTCGAAGATCGGCAAAGTGTACGACCCGGCCCTGTTCGACGTCACCGCGCTGATCAAGGACGGTGACGATGACGCGCACCGCTCGTACCTGCCGCTGATCGTGCAGAACGGCTCCGGAGTGCGGGCGCTGGCCGCGGGCCGGACGCTGTCGAGCATCGGCGCCGTCGCGGTACGGCAGCCGAAGAAGCAGGCCCTCGCCCCGAAGGCCACGCTCCAGGCCGGAGTGCGCCACATCTGGCTCGACCGTACGGTCCGCGTCCGGGCGCTGGACCACAACCTCGGCCAGATCGGCGCGCCCGCCGCCTGGAAGGCGGGCGCCACCGGCAAGGGCGTCAAGGTCGCCGTCCTCGACACCGGCGTCGACGCGACCCACCCCGATCTGAAGGGACGGATCGCGGAGCAGAAGAACTTCACCGACGCCGCGGACACGGTCGATCACTTCGGGCACGGCACCCACGTGGCGGCGACGATCGCGGGCACCGGCGCCGCCGCGAACGGCGAGCGTCGTGGCGTGTCGCCCGACGCCGACCTGCTGATCGGCAAGGTGCTGGACGACGACGGCTACGGCGAGGAGTCCGGCATCATCGCCGGCATGGAGTGGGCGGCGGCCAACGCGCCGATCGTCAGCATGAGCCTCGGCGGCTACTCCGACGACCCGGCGAACGACCCGATGACCAAGGCCGTGGACGACCTGACCGCCAAGGACGGCGCCCTGTTCGTCATCGCCGCCGGCAATGACGGAGCCCCGGACAGCATCGAGACGCCCGGCATCGCCGGATCGGCGCTCACCGTCGGCGCCGTCGACGGCCAGGATCGGGTCGCCGACTTCTCCAGCCGCGGCGGCAAGGTGCTGAAGCCGGAGATCGCGGCACCCGGCGTCGGCATCGTCGCCGCCCGCGCCGCGGGCACGTCGATGGGCCACATCATCGACGCGAACTACACCTCCGCCGACGGCACCTCGATGGCCACCCCGCACGTCGCCGGGGCCGCCGCCGCGCTGCTGCAGGAGCACCCGTCCTGGGACGCCGCCCGGCTCAAGGCCGCGCTCGTCTCCACCGCGGACGCCACGAGCGGCACCGTCTACCAGGTCGGCGGCGGCCGTCTCGACATCGGCACGGCGGCCAC
The DNA here is from genome assembly GCF_042429965.1 of Actinoallomurus acaciae. Taxonomy (NCBI): domain Bacteria; kingdom Bacillati; phylum Actinomycetota; class Actinomycetes; order Streptosporangiales; family Thermomonosporaceae; genus Actinoallomurus; species Actinoallomurus acaciae. The sequence goes on along the minus strand of NZ_JBHLZP010000072.1, from coordinate 6,259 downwards.
CGCGACGGTCACCGGCGACCAGGCGACCGCGGCGTTCGGATCGGTCCCGCACGGGTCCACCACGGCCCTCACGAAGCAGCTCACCTGGACGAACACCGGAAAGAGCCCGGTGACGCTGCGGCTGTCCGCGACGCTCGCCGACGCGCACGGAAAGACCGCCGCCGCCCTCTCCGTGCCCGCCACGGTGAACGTGCCGGCCGGCGAGTCGGCCGGAGTCACGCTGTCACTCGACCCGAAACGCCTCACGACGGCCGGCGCGTACAGCGGTGTCGTGACCGCGCAGGCGAACGGCGTCTCGCTGCGCACGCCGGTCGGCGCGTTCGCCGAGCCCGAGACCCACACGCTGACGGTGAAGGCGACGGCGCTCCCGGACACCCCGGACGGCGCCCTCAGCGGCTGGGTCAGCGTCTCCGACCTGGACGACTACACGTTGTTCACCGACAGCGTCCTGCTGGACGCCGACGGCACCGCGAAGCTCACCGTGCCCTCTGGCCGGTACGTGGTGCTCGGCGAGGTCGACGACACGACGGCGGGCAAGGAACGCGCGGCCCTCGCCGGGAACGTCGAGCTCACCGTGGACGGCGACGTGACGGTGCCGCTCGACGCCTCGCACGCGAAGCCGCTCCGCGTGTCGGCGCCGGGGATGACCCCCGACACGGGATCGGCACAGGGCCTCCAGCTCGAGCGGACCCTCGGCGACGACGTCTGGGCCATCTCGGTGTTCAGCTTCGCCGGCTCGCCGACCGTCTACACCGCGCCGATCGCCGCCGCGCGGACCGGCGCCCTGCGGGCGTACGCGTTCGCGCGGCTGACCGACGGCGGCAAGACCGTCGACGATGTGCTGCACGACCTCGGCTCCAGCGTGCCGGCGACGGTGGACTTCCAGGTCGACCCGAAGAGTCTCGCCCGGGTCGACCAGAGGTTCGGCACGATCAACGGGGACACCAAGGACCCGATCGGCGAGACACGGTACGGCATCGACCCCGCCGGGTTCCTGGTGTCCGAGGGCGACGGTCGGGTGCCGGGCGGCTCGACCCGCACGGACTACGTGAGCGCCGAACCCGGCCTTCAGTGGGTCGAGGAGGCGGCCCCGCCGAACCTCGGCCAAGGACTCTGGGTCACCGAGCTCCCGGCGCGGAAGTACACACCGGGCAGCACCCAGACCGACGAGTGGGTGCGCCAGCCGTTCCGGCCGGGGCCCTACTCCGCGACGAGCATGTCGCCGAGCGGCTGCGCACCGGGAGCGAGCACCCGCAGCCGCGGGAACATCCATGTCGAGCTGGTGGACCTGCAGGACCTGCCGGACGGTTTCGACTGCCTGACCGACATGCCGGAATGGGACGCCGTCAGCACTCGCAGCATGAAGCTCTACGCGGACGGCACCCTCGAAGGCAGCACCGAAAAGCCGTACGGCGACTTCAGCGTGCCGGCCACCGCCGGGACGTACCGCCTGCGCTACGACGTGGACGCCTCCGCGGCCCTGCCGATCTCCACCAAGACCTCGACCGAGTGGACGTTCCACTCCAAGCCGGTGGAGGAGCGGCTCCCGCTGCTGCTGGTGGACTACCGGCTGCCGCTGGACCTGTTCAACCGCCCGAACGGTGACACGGCGACGTTCACCGTCTCCCGGATCGCGGGAGCGGCCGCCGCGAAGGCCACCGGCCTGAAGCTGTGGACCTCACTCGACGACGGTGCCACCTGGCAGGCGGCCGGCGTGACGGGAACCGGCGGGAAGTACTCCGCCACGCTCCCCCACGCCGGCAAGGGCCAGGCCGTCTCGCTGCGGGTGCGGGCCACCGACTCGGGCGGCGGCGTCATCGACCAGACGATCCTCCGCGCCTACTTCGGCGCCTGACCTTCACGTGAGCGTGCCGCCCCCGGTCGGGGGCGGCACGTCCGCCTTCAGGACCTGGAGGCCAGCGACCGCAGGAAGAAGCCGAGGTTGGCGGGGCGCTCGGCCAGACGGCGCATCAGGTAGCCGTACCACTCCTCGCCGTACGGAACGTAGACGCGAACCTGGGCGCCCTGGCGCGCGAGCCGCAGCTGTTCGTTCGGACGGATGCCGTACAGCATCTGGTACTCGAAGCCGCCGGGCTCGCGGCCGTGCAGGCCGGCCAGCGAGCCGCCGATCTCGATCAGGCGCGGGTCGTGCGTCGCGAGCATCGGGTACCCGCGCCCGGCCATCAGCACCTTCAGGCAGCGCACGTAGGACTTGTCGATCTCGTCGCGGGCGGTGAAGGCGACCGAGTCGGGCGCGCTGTAGGCGCCCTTGCACAGCCGTACCCGAGAGCCCTCGTCGGCGAGGGTCGCGCAGTACTCCTCGGCCCGGCGCAGGTAGGCCTGGATGACCGCCCCGGTGCCGGGGTACTCCTCGCGCAGTTCGGTCAGCACGCGCAGCGTGGAGTCGACCGTCGTGTGGTCCTCCATGTCGAGGGTGACCGTCGTCCCGGCGTCGCGTGCGGCGGCGCAGATCCGCCGGGCGTTCTCCAGCGCGATCTTCTCTCCGTCGTCGAGGAGCTGGCCGAGCGCGGTGAGCTTGACCGAGACCTCGGCACGCGTGCCGGTGCCGCTCGCGGCGAGGCGGGTGAGCAGGTCCTCGTACCGGCCGGTGATGGTCTCGGCCTGGGCGGTCTCCACCGTGTCCTCGCCGAGATGGTCGAAGGTGATGAGCAGCCCATCGGAGATGAGCCGGTCGCCGACCGTGAGGGCGTCGGCCACGGACTCACCCGCGACGAACCTCGTCACGACGTTTCTGGTGTACGGCGCGGTCTCGACGAGCCGGCGGGCGCCGCCGCTGCGCGAGGCGGCCAAGAGGAACTGGCGGAGCAACCTTCCCCCTCTCGGACGGGGACTACGTCGTCCCGATCGTCCCCCAGGTTAAGCCAGCCTTCAGATCATCCGGCCGACAGTGTTCCCTGCCCCCGGGCGGATCCGATCGGCATGGCAGGAGACGACGAGGTGGAAAAACGACGACGAGGTCATCGTGGCCGGGCTGAACAGGATGCTCTCGCACGGCGCCGCTCGCCGAGGCGTGGGCCGCGGACGTGAGTGAGGGTCGCCCGCCTCAGGAGGGCGAGACCTCGCCTTCGGAGTCGACCCGCCAGGCGCCGGCCGGGCGGGCGGCCGCCAGGTGCAGCCGCGTGAAGGCGAGCGACTCGGCCAGGTCGTCGATGCGCTGGTCCCGGCCGGTCGCGCGGCGCGTGTTGATCTCGACGACCACCTGGCCGGTGTAGCGCTGCGCGGCGAGGCGTTCGAGCATCTCGGCGGCCGGCTGGTTACCGCGGCCGGGCACGAGGTGCTCGTCACGGTTGACGACGCCGATGCCGTCCGCCAGGTGCAGGTGGGCGAGCCGGTCGCCGAGCGCGTCGGCCATCGCCAGCGGGTCCGAGCCGGACACCGCCGTGTGCGACAGGTCGATGGTGACGTTGGGGTACGGCTGGTCGACCGGGTTCCAGTGCGGGGCGTACATGCCGACCTCGGTCGTGCGCGCGCGTACGGGGAACATGTTCTCCACCGAGAAGACCACGTCGGTCTCCTCCTGCATGCGCGCGAGGCCCTGCTCGAACTCCCGTGCGTACTCCCGCTGCCAGCGGAACGGAGGATGAACCACGACGACCCGCGCGCCGAGCTTCTCGGCGGCGTCCTTGGAGCGCATCAGCTTGCCCCACGGCTCGCGGCCCCAGACCCGCTGGGTGAGCAGCAGGCAGGGCGCGTGCACGGACAGGATGGGGATCTGGTGATAGTCCGACAACCTGCGGAGAACGTCGATGTCCTGGCTCGCCGGGTCGGTTGTCACCATGACCTCGAGCCCGTCGTATCCGAGTTGCGCGGCGATCTCGAACGCGGCGGGCGTCTTCTCCGGGTAGACGGATGCCGTCGACAGCACGATCGGCGCGTCGGGAACCTGGAGGACTTCATCCACAATCGGCAAGCCTATGCGTTCCCCGGCCCAGAACGTTGTGGGATCCCCCACGCGTTTACCGTGGAGTAGTGATCGCCGCCGGAGCCATAGCGAGTCCGAACATCTGGAACGCCCCACGCGTGTACGAGCTGGAGAACCTCGCGGCCGACCCGGACGGGCGGATCGAGGAGGCCATGCGCGCCGTCCGGAGCTGGGACGGCGCCACCGTGCTCGACATCGGCTGCGGCACGGGATTCCACCTGCCGCGCTTCGCCCGTACGGCCGCGAAGGTGCTGGGCGTCGAGCCGCACGAGGCGCTCGCGACGGCGGCACGTCGGCGTGTCGCGGGCACCCCGGGAGTGGCCGTACGCGTCGGGGCCGCCCAGGCGCTGCCGGTGCCACCCGCCTCCGTGGACGTCGCGCACGCCCGCTGGGCGTACTTCTTCGGCCCTGGCTGCGAGCCGGGGCTGGCCGAGCTGGACCGGGTCATGCGGCGCGGCGGGGCGGCGTTCGTGATCGACAACGACGCGACGCGGTCGACGTTCGGCTCCTGGTTCCGGCGGTGGCTGCGGTCGTACGACCCGGCGGCCGTGGAGCGGTTCTGGACGCGGCACGGCTTCTCCCGTACGGCGATCGACATGAGCTGGCGATTCGCCGACCGCGCCGCGCTGGAGGCGGTGCTGCGGATCGAGTTCCCGGAGGAGCTGGCGACCGCGTTCCTCGGCGAGGTGCCGGGCACCGAGATCGACTACGCCGTCAACCTGTGGTGGCGGCGTTACTGACCGCCGAGCGGCCCGGTCAGGGCCGCAGCTTGGCGAGGACCTCGGGGATCCGGCGAATGACCTCACGCTCGTCGTCGTCCAGGTCGTCGCGGATCGCCCGTGCGATGCCGGACGCCCGGTGGCGACGCTCGTCGTCCAGGGTCCGCCGACCGGATTCGGTGATCGTCACGACCTGCCGCCTGCGATCCCGTCCTGGGGGCCGCTGCCGGAGGGCACGAAGAGCCTGGTCGTCACGGCGTTCGATGCCGACGCCCCGATTCCGGGCGGCCTGTGGCACTGGGCGGTGAAGGACGTCCCGGCGACCGCCGGCGGTCTCCCCCACGGCACCGCCGACCGGGGCGTGACACTGACCAACGATTTGGGCGTGCGCGCGTACACCGGCGCGAAACCACCGCCCGGCACCGGGACACACCGGATGTTCATCCGCGTGACCGCACTCGGCGTCGAGACGATCGGCCTTCCCCCGGACACGAGCCTGGCGATGCTGAACATCACGATGATCCCGCACACCCTGGGCCGCGCCATCATCGTCGGCACCAGCCGGGCCTAGACGTTTTCGAAGTCCCTCCGGCCGGGACTCATTCCCCGCCCTCCCAGAGGCGCCGACCCCACTTCCATTGTCAAGCCACCCCACACGCCAAAGAAAGACCGCCCGCACGGCTGTGGAAAACCCACGACCCAACCGAGACAGGCCCTAGCACCGGCAGGGCCTAACGGTCGGCGGCGGTCCTGGCGGCGGCGAGGGTGTTCAGGACACGGTCGGCGACGACGCGCATGCCCGTGGCGTTCGGGTGGATCGGTGCCGCCGCGTGACTGATCAGGATCGGCTCGACCCAGCGATGTGTCCTCGCACACATGTCGTGGCCCGTGCTGCCCCGGTAGTCGTCGACGAACAGCGCGCCGCCCCGCCGCGCCTCCTCGGCCAGCATGTGGTTGAGCGAGCGTTCGACCCGGTCTAGGTAGGGCACGTCTCCGGCGGCCGCCGGCACCGACGGCCAGCATCCGGTGCCGGAGGGCAGGATCCGCAGGTATCCGACCACGACCACGACCGCGCGCGGCGCACGCGCGTGGATGGAGCTGATCACCGTGCCGATCCTCGGCGCCGCCGCGGCGACGCGGTCGGTGAGCGTGGTGCCGAAGTGCTTCATGCAGGGCGCGCCCTTGGGCGCGGTGAGGCTCAGCCCGGCACATGTGTAGAAGGTCTTGCTGAACCCGACGTCGTTCCCGCCGATGCCCACCGTGACCAGCGCGGTGTCGGGGGTGACCGCGGCGAGTTGCGCGGGGTTCTCGCCGAAGAGGACGTGCTGTGGCCGGAACAGATCCGCGATGGTGGCGGCGGTACAGCTGACGTCGGCGAACTCCCCTGCCCTGAGCGCGCGGGCGAGCAACGAGGGGTAGTTGTGGTCGGAGCGCAGGCAGGCGAACGGCTTTCCTCTCTGCCGCGGGATCATCGGCCCGGCCGTGAATGAGTCGCCCATCGCGACGTACCGCCCGCCGGCGACCAGAGCCGCCGCGGTGGGGCGCTCGGCCGCGCGGGCGCGTACAGCAGCGTCGGCCGGGGCTGCGCGGTCGGCGG
>NZ_JBHLZP010000071.1:0-24109 GCF_042429965.1 Actinoallomurus acaciae | reverse complement strand
CGCGGTCGCGGCCACCGCGCCTGCGGCCAGGCCCGCGATCAGCACGCGCGGCATCCGGCGCCGGGCGGTCGTCCCGGGGACGGCTCGCCCGGGGCGGCCATCGTTCGTCTCATCGGTGAGGTTTTTGCGGTCCACGCAGATCCTGCCTTCGGGGAGTAGATGACCTTTCACCCAGTACTCCCGCGACCGGCTCCGGCTTTACGGCCCCTCCGCAAATTGATCAGGGCCGGACGCCGGCGGTCTCTCGGACCACCCGCCGGCGGCACGCGGATCGGCTCCGGGATCAGCTTCGTCGAGCCGCCCCCCGGACCAGGGTCCGCGAGCACCTGTCCCGCAGAGATCATCAAGCGGTCTCTGCGGGACAGGGAGTACGCGGTCGAGGAGGCCACCGCCCGAGCCGGGCGGACGTTCGCGCAGCGAGGCATCCCCGGGTCGGGCCGAACCACGGTTTGCGCTGCTCCAGGTCGAAACAGCAGCCCGCCGGAAGGAGATGCAGACGAACGTCGAAGCCTGCCGCGTTGTCCGCTGACCGAACGCCCCCCAAGCGGGCTTCCTGGGAGGGGAAGGTGACAATCAGGGTGTAAACGGGGCCGCTCCGCAGGGAGTACTGAGCGAACGCCACCTACTCACCGAAGGCAGGGCGGATGGATGATCCCCAAAAACGCTTCACCGAACTCTATGACGAGAACTACCGGCGGGTGCTGGCGTACGCGCTGACCCATACCGAGGCGCATACGGCCGAAGACGTCGCCAGAGAAACGTTCCTCATCGCTTGGCGGCGTCTGGCCGACATACGCGATCCAGCGCTTCCGTGGTTGTTGGGCGTGGCCCGCAACCGGCTGTACAAGCAGCGGGACGGCGGATACCGGCGCCACGCGCTGGCCGACCGAATCGTCGCCATGACCACCAACGATGACCTGATCGCGTGGGACGTAGCCGAGCACGTCGTCGAGCGCGACAGCGCCCTAACCGCCGTGGCCGGGCTGTCCGAACGGGACCTTGAGGTGCTCACCCTCGTCACCTGGCACGACCTGACGCCGCGCGATGCCGCCAAGATCGTCGGCTGCTCCACCGGAGCGTTCTTCGTCCGCCTGCACCGGGCCCGGCGCCGGCTCGCAAAGGCACTGGACAATGCCCCCGCACGGCGTGTCCGTCCCTCCGTCACCAACGTCACCGAGCGGGCCACCGAATGAGCTCTGGAGTACACATGAACGAAAACTCCGACGGCGTCTTCCGGGCGCTGAGGCCCGAGGCCCTCGACGGCCTCGCCGCCGAAACGTACGCGCGTCGCCGCGAGCAGGACATCAGCCGCGCCCTTGCCGTCACATCCAGTACGACCATGTCCGGAGCCGTGCCCAGGACCGTACGGCGCCGGATGCCGCGGCTCCTGGCCGCCGGGCTGACGGCGGGGGCGGTGGCCGCCGCGGCGGCCGGCGTCATCGTCGCCACCAACAGCTCCGGCGGCCGTCACACGCACGCGCCCGCCACAGCGCAGCGGCTGGACGCGCGCACGGTACTGCTGGTCAGCGCCGAAAGCGCGGCCAAAGCCCCAGCGACGACCGGCGCCTTCTGGTACACCCGGGAACGCGAAACCCGGCTCATCGGCCCCATCAACGAGCGGACCGCTCGCAACAAGGCTGGGGCGAAGAAATCGGGGAAGATGAAGCCTCCGCCCGTGACCGCCTACATCAGCAGTACCCAGGACACGTGGAACGGCCGCGATCGCCGCGATCGTACGATCACGGGCATCGACCGGAAGATCACCTTCCCGAACCCGGCGGAGAAGGCCAGGTGGAAGGCGCTGGGCGCGCCGGAGCTGGAGCCGTGGTCGGCCAAGCAGCATGTGAGTGACTACGACTTCTCACACAGCAAGCTCACCAAGGTCCAGCAGGACAAGGCGGTCGACGCGCTGACCAAGCTGCCGAACGATCCCGATGCCCTCGAAAGGGTGCTGCAAGGATGGTTCAAGGACGAGAATCAGGCGTCCGCCGCGCACGACGGTGTGCCGATGAGCGGAGACTTCGCCCTGTACGCTTTCGGTACCGCCCAGGACCTACTGGCCGGGCCGATCACGCCCGCCACGAAGAGTGCGCTCTTCCGGGTGCTCGCCAAGCAGCCGGGCATCACCTACCTCGGTACCGGCACCGACCGGCTCGGCCGCAAGGGCGCGGTGCTGGCCATGAGCGGCGGAACAACTGCCGAGAAAACCACTTCCAGCGGATCGGAGATCCGCCTGATCATCGACTCGAAAACCGGCCAGCTCCTCGAGCAGGAGTCGGGCGACCGGAAGTCCCCGTCACTCGTCATGACCTATCAGACGATGGGCTGGGTAGATCATCTCGGCGACCGCCCCTGACCTGATCACGCCGCTGACGCGTCCGGGACCGCATGGAATGGTCCCGGACGCTTTCGCATGCATCGGGCGTCCAGTAATTCCGTCGTCCTCCCCGCGCTGGGCGCTGCGCTAGCGGATCCACAGCGACGGGTCGTACTCGTCGGTGTAGCCGATCGCGCCGTGCACCTGCAGAGCGGCGCGGGCGGCGGCGTACGAGGCGGCCGACGCCGCGACCTTGGCGGCGGACACGTCGCGGGCGAACTCCGGGGTCAGGTACGCGAGCGCCGCGCCGAACAGGAGCGGCCGGGCGAACGCCGGCTCGACCAGGACGTCCTCGTCGAGGTTGACCGGCGGCACGACGTACGGGCCGATCGGGGCGGGGGTGAGGTCCACGAGCCGCTTCCCGTACGGTGCCAGGCGCGCCGCGTTCGCGACATGGGCCTTGGCGGAGGTCGCGTCGAAGATGATTCTGATGTCCGCGAAGTCGTCCATCGCGACCCGCCCGTCCACTCCGTCGGCGGTTGTCGGCACCTCGACCCGGGCGGCACGGGCGAGCCCGTCGGACTCGGGGTCGATCCCGGCCATCGCGGCCAGTTCGAGGGATCCGGAGAGCCGCATCACCTTGATCATCAGGTCGGTGCCGATGTTGCCCGACGCGATGATCGCCACCTTGGTCCCGCCGGTCGAGCTCATCTCGGCTCCTTCCGCGAGGTCGTGATCAGTGCCCGCACCGCCCCGAGCGTGGACATGGCTGCCAGCACAGCCTGACCTGACGGAGGAAGGACGCGTACCCGGAGTTCCACTCATCGGGACCGCGAGCCGTCCGCGTCCGTGGCCGGTGAGCCGCGGATCGACGTCAGAGGCTGATCGCCGCGATGCCGGCGAGGACGATCGCGGCGCCGATGATGCGGCGCGCGAGGTGGGCCTCGTGAAAGAGCCGCCAGACGAGGAGGGATCCGATGACGATGGAGGATTCGCGCAGGGGCGCGACGAGTGCGACGGGCGCGGTCCGCATGGCGGTGAGGACGAGGATGTAGGCCAGGGGGGAGAACACCGCGACGGTGAGGATCGGTGCCGCGTTCGTCCGGATCGCGGTCTGGAGCTCACCCCGTCGGCGAAGGGCGCGTGGGGTCAGGATCAGGCTTTGGAGCAGGAACGTGCCGGTGAAGTAGGTCACGGGGGCCAGGTGCAGGGATGTGACCGAGGAGCTGTCCCAGAGGGTGTACGAGGCGATCGTGGCACCGGTCGCGGCGCCCCAGAGCACACCGTGAACAGGGTGGCGTTGTCCGCTGCGAAAAGGGTTACCGGCGACGACGACGATGCCGGCGACGACAACGACGGCGCCGAGGACCGCGATCGCGGTGGGTCGTTCGCCGAGCAGGAGGATCGCGAACAGCATCGTCAGAACGGGCCCGGTCCCACGAGCGACGGGGTAGACCACGCCGAGGTCGAAGCGGTCGTAACCGGTCTGCAGCGTCAAGGAGTACACCACGTGCAACGCCGCCGAGACGGCCGAACCGGCCGCGAGCTGCCAGCTGACAGGCTGCGCTCCGGTGATCACGGGTGCGATGCCGAGCGGGAGGCACAACAGCGCCGCCGCGCAGGTGTAGGCCCAGACGAACAGGACGGTGTCGCCTCGTTTGTACTTCGACACCGTGTTCCAGACCGCATGCGCGGCCGCGGCGACGAGGACGATGGCGATGGTGCCGGGCCGCATCAGGAGATGTTCGGGAGGTCGATGCCGGCGTGCTCGGCTCGGCGGCGCCGGTCGGGGTCCCGGATGGCGAGGGCGGCTGCCAGCGCGTCGATGACGACAAGGTGGGCGAGCCGGCTTCCCGCGGCGGCCATCTGCGCCGGCAACGGTGCGCCGCCGACGACGAGGGCGATGTCGGCGAGGGTCGCGAGCGGCGTGTCGTGCTGATTGGTGATCGCGATCAGCGTCGCGCCGGCCGAGCAGGCGGCGTCGGCGACACTGAGGGTCGATGAGGTGCGTCCGGTCGAGCTGATGGCGATGACGACATCGTCGGGGCCGAGGAGCCGCATCGCGATCATCGCCGACTCGTGGTCCGGGATGCCCGAGGCCCTCGCGCCGAGTGCGCGGAGGCGGAACACGGCGTCCGCGGCGACCGCCGCGGACGTGCCTGCCCCGACGGCGACCACCTGACCTGCTCTTTGCACCGTACCGACCGCTTCGTCGAGGGCGGCGAGGTCCAGGGCGCCGCCGAGCGCGGTCATCGCGTCATTGCCCGTTCGTATGGACGTCTCGAGCACTGCGGCCGTCGAGGCGTTGTCGGCGAGTGCCTCGGAGGGCGCGAAGAACTCGGTGGTCCCACGGGCGCGAGCGATCTCGAGCTTGAGTTCGGTGAAGCCGTTGAACCCGATCGCTCGCGCGGCGCGGACCACGCTCGGGGCGGATACGCCGGCGCGCGCGGCGACCTGTGCGGTGGTGCTCGTGCCGACGAACAACGGATCCGAGAGCAGGAGCTTCACGACCTTCGCCTCGCTCGCGGCGAGATTGCCGCTGCGAGCCTGGATGATTCCGAGCCACCTCGTGAGCGGGTCATCGCCGTGAGAAACAGGGTTACCTCCATCGTCGTCCATGTGTAACAGGGTAACCTAGCCGCCATGGCCCAGATCGACCGTGCAGAAGAGCCGACGACATCCGAGAATCCGACCGCCGCGGTCGTGGGGCCGGGGGCGATCGGCACCACCGTCGCGGCGGCGCTGCATGAGGCCGGCCGCACCCCGATGCTGTGCGGCCGTACGGCTCGCGAGCGCCTGGAACTGCAGGATGCCGAGGGACTCGTCGTCGTGCCGGGTCCGGTGCGGACCGATCCGGCGCGGATCGAAGAGACGGTCGACCTCGTCTTCCTCGCCGTCAAGTCGACCCAGATCGACGCGGCGGCGCCGTGGTTGGCGGCGTTGTGTCACACGGGCACCGTCGTCTGCGTCCTGCAGAACGGCGTCGAGCAGGAGTCGACCGTCGCGCCCTACGTCCCGGGCTGCCCGGTACTGCCCTCGGTCGTGTGGTTCCCGGCCCAGGTCCAGCCCGGCGGTTCGGTGTGGCTGCGCGGCGAAGCCCGGCTGACCTTGCCGGACGTACCGGCGGCCCGCGTGGTGCTCGAGGCGCTGCGCGGCACGCGATGCTCGGTCGACCTGGCCGTGGACTTCACGTCCGTGGCGTGGCGCAAGCTGCTTCAGAACGCGGCCGCCGGGCTGATGGTCCTCAGCGGACGCCGGTGCGGCATGTTCGGCCGCGCCGACATCGTCCGGCTGTCCCTGGACTACCTGCGGGAGTGCCTGGACGTCGCCCGGGCCGAAGGCGCGGTCCTGGGCGACGAGGTGCCGCAGGAGATCATCGACAGTTTCCAGGCCTACCCGGCCGACATGGGAACCTCCATCCTCGCCGACCGCGAAGCCGACCGGCCGCTCGAATGGAGCATCCGCAACGGTGTCGTACTGCGACGTGGCCGGGCCCATGGCCTTCCGACGCCCATCAGCGACGTGGTGGTGCCGCTCCTGGCGGCCGCGAGCGACGGACCCGGCTGATCCCCACAGCGGTGCCCGGGGACGCGGCCGTACGGGCCCCGTCGCCGCATGTCATGCCGGGTCGGCCTTCTCGTACGCCGCGATCGTCCGCTGAACGTCGCGGATCCGGTCGATGGGAAACTTCTCCGAGCGGTCGAACCGGTAGATGCCGTTCTGCTCCTGGAACACGTCGGTGAGTTGCGTGTAGCAGTAGCCGAACATCGACGGGTCGTCGAGCAGCACCCTGGTCAGGCCGGCGAAGCGTTCGAAGAACTCTTCCTCCGAATCCACCCGCCGGCCGTAGCCCCACGACTCCGCCCGGTCCGTGCCGTCCGACGCGCGCGCCAGGTCGGGGTTCCACCAGATGCCTCCGTACTCACTGACCATGTACGGCTGCCCGGCGTAGGGCAGCGACATCGCCTCGTCGTCCGGCGTCAGGTTCGTGAAGGGTTTTCCGTCGGCCAGGCCGGACTGCCCGGCGGCGAACTTCGCGGGGTCCTGTTCGTAGCAGTGGCTGTCCCAGATGTCGGTCTCCACGACCCGGTGGCTGTAGCCGGAGGCGTCGATCACCGGTCGGCTCGGATCGGCGTTCTTGGCGGCCTTGAACATTCCCTTGGTGACGTCGTCCAGCACGGTTGTGCGGTCGTGCAGCGTCTGATGTGTCTCGTTCAGCGGGCACCAGCCGATGATCGACGGGTGGTTGTGGTCCCGTTCCAGCACTTCGATCCACTCGGCGACGTAGGACGGGGTCGGCTGCTGGTTGTCTCCCCGCGGTCCTTGGCCGCCCGCGCCCCAGTCGGGGAACTCCCCCCAGACGAGGTACCCCATCCGATCCGCGTGGTACAGGAATCGTTCCTCGAAGACCTTCTGGTGCAGGCGGGCGCCGTTGAAGCCGGCGTTGCGGGCGAGTTCGATGTCGCGCACCAGGGCCTCGTCGCTGGGCGCGGTCATGATGCCATCGGGCCAGTACCCCTGATCGAGAACGAGACGCTGGAACACGCGTTCACCGTTGATCAGTACGGCCTGTCCCTCGACGGACACCGATCGCAGGCCCGCGTAGCCGTGGACCTCGTCGATGACCCCGTCGGTGGAGTCGATGAGCCGGAACCGCAGGGAGTACAGGTGCGGGTCGGCCGGAGTCCACAGCCGCCGGCGCCCGGCCGGGACGTCGAGGACGAGGCGGGGGCACAGGTCGTATCCGAGGGGAATGCTCTCCCGGCTCACGACGCCCGAGGCATCGCCGAGTTCGACCTGGACGGTGATGCCGCGCTTCGGGCCGGAGACAGGTGCCTCGACGTGGAAACGGGAGCCGGTGACGTCCGGTGTGATGCGAGGCCGCCGCAGGTGGGTGGCGGGCACGGCCTCGAGCCACACCGATTGCCAGATGCCCGTGGTTCGTGTGTAAAAACAGTGCGTATTGGCGTACCAGGTCGCCTGTTTCCCGCGTGGTTGGACGGAGTCGCGCGAGTCCCTGGCCCGCACCACGACCGTCGCTCGCGTCTTCCCGCCCAGAGCCGCGGTGATGTCCAGGCCGAAAGGGGTGAAGCCGCCGCGATGACGGCCGACCTCGACGCCGTTCACCCAGACGGTGGCGTCGTAGTCCACCGCCTGGAAGTTCATGAGGACCCGGCCGCTGAGCCATTCATCGGGGACGGTGAACTCGCGTCGGTACCAGACCGCCGCCATGAAGTCGACGTGCCCGATGCCCGAGAGGGACGACTCGGGGGCGAACGGCACGATGATCCGGCTGCTCAGTTCCGCGTCGCGAAGCCCGCGCTCGAACCCGGAGTCCGACTTGTCCGGCTCGAACTGCCACTCGCCGTTGAGGCAGAGCCACTGATCTCTGCGCCACTGCGGGCGAGGGTGCTCGTTTCGCGGGACCGCCAGGTCATGCGTCATTCGCAACTCACTTTCGTGGACTGAATGGGTCGAAGGCCCGCGGACGTGGCCCCGCGGTCACTTGATGCCGGTCGTGGAGATCCCGCGGGTCAGGAACCGCTGGCCGAAGAGGAACGCCGCGAACACCGGCAGCAGCGCCACGACCGACATCGCGAAGAGCGGCCCCCATGAGGTGTCGCCGTTGGCGTCGACGAACGATCGCAGCGCCACCGGCACGGAGTAGACGTTCGGCGCCGTGAGGTAGATCAGCTGGCTGAAGAAGTCGTTCCACGTCCAGACGAACGTGAAGATCGCGGTGGTCGCCAGGGCGGGCTTCATGAGCGGCAGGATCACCCGCGTGAAAGTGCGGAAGTAGCCGCAGCCGTCAAGCCGCGCGGCATCGTCGAGCTCCCGGGGTATACCGCGGATGAACTGGACCATCAAGAAGACGAAGAACGCGTCCGTTGCCAGGAACTTCGGCACGATCATGGGCAGGAACGTGTTCAGCCAGCCCATCTTCGAGAACAGGATGTACTGGGGAACGATCACGACGTGCATGGGAAGCATGATCGTGATCAGCATGATCGCGAACAGGGTCCGCTTGAACCGGAACCGCAGCCGGGCGAACGCGTACGCGGCCATGGAACAGGAGAGCAGGTTCCCCGCGATGGCGCCCGCGGCGATGATCGCCGAGTTGATGAGATACAGGCCGAACGGAAACTTCAGCCCGTTCCACCCGTCCGCATAGTTGCCGGTCTTGAAGTGCGTGACCCAGATCCCGGAGAGGCGGAAGATGTCGTCGTTCGAGCGGAAGGAGCTCGCCAGCATCCACAACAGCGGATAGAGCATGACGATCGCCAGGGCGATGAGTGCGCAATGCCGGCCGAGACCGCGTACCGTTTTCGGCCGTCTCGCGCCGGAGAGCGGCGTTCCGCGGCGCCGTGACACGGTGCGCGCCGCGCGCGTGCTGCTAATTGTCATAGAACACCCAGAACCTTGCGGCGTAGAAGTTCAGTGCGGTGAGGGCCGCGACGATCAAAAGGAGCAGCCAGGCCATCGCGGCCGCGTAGCCCATCTGGAAGTTGTTGAATCCCACTTGGTAGAGGTAGAGCGTGTAGAACATCGTTGAGTCGGACGGGCCTCCGGTGCCGCTCGACACGACGAAGGCCTGCGTGAACGCTTGGAATGCGTGGATGATCTGCAGGACCAGGTTGAAGAAGATGATCGGGCTGAGCAGCGGAAGCGTGATGCTCCTGAACCGGCGCCACTTCGTGGCGCCGTCGACCTTGGCCGCCTCGTAGTAGATCGCCGGGATCTGCCGCAGCCCCGCCAAGAAGATCACCATTGGCGCGCCGAACGTCCACACGTTGAGCACGATGAGCGTGCCCAGCGCGGTCGACGGGTCGGAGACCCACGCCGGCGCGTTCGCGATGCCGATCTGGCTCAGCACCTGGTTCACGAGACCGTGGTCACCGAAGATCTGTCGCCACAGGACGGCCACGGCCACCGATCCGCCGAGAAGGGACGGAAGGTAGTAGACCGAACGGTAGAGCGGCAGCCCGCGCAGGCCCCTGTCGAGCAGCATCGCCAGGGCCAGGGCGACGATGAGCTGGATCGGGACCGAGACCAGCACGTACTCGAACGTCACGCGCAGCGAGTTGTGCAGCCGCGGATCGGAGATCATGCGGCTGATGTTGTGCATGCCGGTCCAGTGCGGAGCCTGGATCAGGTTGTAGTCGGTGAAGGCGATGTAGAGCGAGACCAGCATCGGGCCGGCCGTGATGCCCACCAAGCCGATGATCCACGGGAGGAGGAGAAGGTAGGCGGCCCGCTCCTCCTTCGCCGCCGCCGAGGATCTGCCGCGCCGCACCGTCTGTCTGCCGAGCGTGCGTAGTTCGTCGATCGCCGTCAAGACAGCACTCCCGGTGTCAGGTGTCGAGGATCTGCTTGGACTGGCCGTAGAAGCTCGCCGCGCCCTTGCTCGGCGTCGACCTGCCGAAGCCGATGTCCTGGGAGATCTTCTTGAACAGGGTCGACAGCTGGCTGTAGCCCTTGGGCCAGGGCGGAGGCGGCGCGGCCGCCTTGTCCCCGAGACCTTGCACGTAGGCCACTGCCTTGCCCGCCGGGGACTTCGGTTCGAGCGAGAGGAGATCCACGGCGTGCTTCGAGGGCGGCACGCCCAGCACGACGCCGATCGTCTTGATCGCGAAGTCGTCGTTGACCAGGTAGTCGATCAGTTCGGCCGCGGCGTCCGGACTCGTCGACGTCGAGGCGATGGACCACATGTCCTGACTGTCGACATAGAGCCCCGGCTTGCCGTTCGGCAGGTTCGGAATCGTCATGATGTCCAGCTCCTGCTTCATCAGGGCCTGCAGGAACTGGATCTGCTGAACCCATCCGAAGTCGACGGCGGCCTTGCCCGTGACGATGGGGTCGGTCTCGAAGCCGGTGACGGCCGCGGTCACCGAGGCCGTCGGCGTGCCCTTGGCGGCGCGAAGATCCGCCCAGTAGGCCCACCACTGCTCGACCAGATCCTGTCCGGCCGCGAGCGCCCTGCCGTCGGTGGTGAAGAGGCTCTTTCCGTGCTGGCGCGCGTACGGTTCGAACAGCTCGAGGTGGCCGCTGTGGTCCGATGTGCCGGCGACCTTCCCGTTGCCACTCTGGCCCACCGCCTTCGCCCATGACGCGAGGCCGTCCCAGGTCCAGTCCTCGCTGGGGACCTTCGCGCCGACGGACTCGATCAGCTCACGATTGACGAAGACCGCATTGGCGATCGAACTCTGTCCCACTCCGTACCGCTTGCCGTCCACGACACCGCTGCCCGCGACTCCTTTCTCCATCGTGCTGATGTCGATCGTCTTGCCGATGTACCCGGTCATGTCGCGGAGGGCACCCCGGCCCGCGTAGTCGGTGAAGTACGTCATCGACATCCGCATCACGTCGGGGGAGTTGCGGGCGGCGGTCTCCGTCGACAGCTTGGGCCAATAGTCGTCGAACGCCGCGTGCTCGCCGTTGACCTTCTGCCCGGAATGCGTCGCCTGATAGTGCGCGAGCACCTTCTCCAAGGCCGTGTGGACGGGGTCCCCGCCATACCATGCGGCGCGCAACGATCCGGAGCCACCGGCCTTTGCGCCGCCCCAGCTGCCGCACGCACCGAGTGCCATGGTGCTCAGCCCCATCGCGCCGATGCCGAGGAAACGCCGTCGGCTGACTACGTCGGACATCTCTCCTCCGAGAGTCGTATCGCCATTCGAAAAATTGCCGAACGATGCCGGGACTCAGCGCCCAGGCGTAGCCATGGGCGAGGCCTCGATGCCCACCCAGTTCCGATCCGCGTTCTTGGGTGCGTACGCGCCTTCGGGAAGGTCGTCCTGCAGGCGCAGCATCCATTGCAGCAACAGCCAGATCATCTGGTCCCGGACGGCTGACAGGGACCGGTCGTCGAAGAGGTTCCTCGTCTCGTCGGGGTCGACGCTCAGGTCGAAGAGTTCGCCCTGGCCGGTGCTGTGGACCAGCAGTTTGTAGTCGCGGAAGCGGAGCATCTTCGTGCGTCCGCTCTGGGTGACGGCGTTCAGCTCGTCGAAGGACGGGCCCTCATACGGGAAGTGCAGGGGCGGCCGCTCATCGACTCCGTAGGTCAGGCCGCCATAGCCACGCTCGGCGTAGAGGCTGTCGAACTCGCCGGTGCCGGCGTCGGCCCCCGCGAGCAGCGGCGCCAGACTTCTTCCCTGTACGCCCGGCGGCAACGTCTCACCTGCGAGTTCGCACAGCGTGGGGAACACGTCGACGATCGACACGAGCTCCTGCCTGACCTGCTCGACGACCGTCGCGGAACCGGAGAAGAACATCGGTATGCGCATGAGGCACTCGGGCATGCCCGCGCCCTTGCGTTGCAGCCCGTACTCTCCGGCGTAGTCGCCGTGGTCGCTCAGGAAAACGTAGATCGTCTCTCCGGGAAGTTCGGCGTCGACGCCTTCCACGAGCCGCTTCACCTGGTCGTCGATCAGGCGAAGCATGCCGCAGTAATTCGCGCGGTAACGCCGCCACTCGGCTTCGTAGCCAGGCCGCTTCTCTTCGATGAGAGCCTGGAGCCACTGCCAGTGGCCGCCTCGGGCCCGCGCCACCTCGGCTCCGGTCGCCGGGGCGGGAACCTCCGATTCGTCGAACAGGCCGAAGTACGGTTCCGGGACCTGGTACGGGTTGTGCGGCTCGGGGAGGGAGACCCAGAGGAACACCGGCTTGTCGCCGGCCCGCGAGTCCACCTGCTCCAGTGCGTCGGTGACGATCCGGTGCGGCAGTTGACGCTCGAGCGGGAAGGGCGTGGGTTCGTGCGCCACCCCGTGGTCGAGCCGTTCGAGCCATTCGTCGAAAGCGGCATCATCGGCGCGTTCGTGCGGGCCGCCCGTGTGGAAGTAGGGCCCGGCGTACGCGTCGAAGTCCGTCGGTTCTGGGTGCATGTGCGGCTTGCCCGAGAACAGCAACTGGTAACCGGCGGTACGAAGCACATCGAGCAGATCACGTGAATAGTAGGCATGGGCGGCGTTGCTGTTCTGGGTGACTCGGTGCGCCACGGGAAAGCGACCGGTCAAGAGGCTCTCGCGGGCCGGTACGCAGGCTGGATAGCTGGTGTACGCGCGCGGAAAGTAGGTGCCCTTCGACGCCATGCCATCGAGGAACGGCGTTGTGTCGAGGGGAAAGCCCGCGATCTTTGAGAAGTCGGCACGATGCTGGTCGGTCATGATCACGACGATGTTCGGCTTCACTGTCGCCTCCTGGCCCCAGCACGCTTACCCGGCCCCGTGGTTATGCTCACGGCCCTGCATCGATGCAAGCTTGCCATCGGTCTGCATCGATGCAAGTTACGAATTGGTAACGCTGGCGAATTCGTGCCGTTCACCGGCCGTGCGTGACGCCGGTCGGCGGGGGCGCGCTCTCTAGGGGTGCGAGCGCCGGTTCGTGCCGGCCTGGCGCCGCGAACCGCCGCCGGCCGTACTCTCCCGGATCGCCAGGCGAAACGGCGCCCGGATCTCCAGCGGCGCGGCGTCGTCGTCCGACTTGGAGATCCTCGTCAGGATCTGCTCGATCGCCCGGCGTGCGATCGTCTGCTTGTCCGGTGCGATGGTGGTGAGGGTCGGAGTGCTGAACCGCCCGTCCTCGATGTCGTCGAAGCCGACGATGGCCACATCCTCCGGGACCCGAAGGCCCTCCGCGAGCACCGCCCGCAACGCGCCGAGTGCGAGCAGGTCGTTGAAGCAGAAGACCGCGTCGGGCCGGTCCGGGCGGGCGAGAAGTCGCCGCATCGCCTCCGCTCCGTCCGTGCGGTGAAACCGGGCCGCCGTCATCAGCAGGGAGCGGTCCACGGGGATGCCCGCACGCCGGTGTGCCCGGCGGAACCCTTTCAGCCGGAGCTTCGCGGTGTCATAACCCGACGGCTGGACGCCGATCGCCGCGATGCGGCTCCGGCCGATGTCGATCAGATGGGTGGTCGCCTCGTCCGCCGCGGCGACGTTGTCGATCGCCACGTGGTCGGCGAGCGAGTCGAAGCTCTTCTCGCCGAGCAGCAGGATCGGGGCGCCGGGCGGTCGCTCGCTCAGGTCCGCGCCGGACAACGCCAGCGGGCTGAGGATCACGCCGTCGAAGTTCATGGGACGGGCGTTCTGGAGGATCAACTCCCGCTCCAGATTCTTGTCCCCGTCGGTGTGGTCGATCATCACCAGGTATCCGCGTTCCCGCCCCTCCGCGATGATCAACCGGGCCAGCTCGGCGAAGTACGGAACGTCGAGTTCGGGCACGACCAGCGCGATTACGTGGGAGCGGCCCTGCTTGAGGCTGCGGGCGAGCAGATTGGGCCGGTACCCCAGCCGGTCGATCGCCGCCTGCACCCGGGCCCGGGTCTCGTCGGCCACGTAGGGGTAGTCGCTCACCACGTTCGACACCGTGCGGATCGACACCCCGGCTTCCGCTGCGACATCGCGAAGTGTAGGGCCAGCCATGGCTCGATCTCCCATTGTTACGGTCGGCGCGACGCGCTATTGCATCGTTGCTAATCCTATGCCATGGCCTCTGCTCACCTCGGCTTTGCCGTCGGTCCAAGACCCTGCGCACCGGCCGTCGGACGAGTCCCCGAAGCCGGTCGGACGAGCATGTGGCCAGGGCGAACAGCGCGTGTCCCGTGCGGGCGCACAGTACGTCCTGGCGCTGTTGTGCGCTGTTTTTTCGCGGTCTGCCCGAATATTGGAGATGAACGCGTCACCGCTCGTCGCGTGTCGTCTTTTCCCGATCATGATCGAGACTTTACGGCACGTCTTCCGCTGGCAATTAAAGTGATCGTCTGCAGGCCATGCTCACCGAGCAGGGCGCATGACATCAGCGGAGAAAATATGCATCGTTTTGGACTGCTAGCAGGTGGTGTGGTCGCCGTAACGGCGCTATTCAGCCCGCAGGCGGCGAACGCACAGGATACGACGACGACATTCACCGTGACCGCGGGAGCCTTGACCGTCACCGTACCGGCCACCGCGGACCTCGGCAGCGGCACGCCGTCCACCACGATCAGCGGCTCGCTCGGAAACGTCACCGTCAGCGACCTGCGCGGAGCGAACCCCGCTCCCTGGACCGCGTCGGTCACCTCGACCGACTTCACCGCGACCGGAGTGACGGCGATCCCGGCCAGTGCCGTGACGTACACGCCCGGCACAGCCACGACGGTCGGCGACGGAACGTTCACCGCCGGGACCGCCGGCGCCCTCGGCACGACGCCGCTCACCGCCTACACGCACACGGGCGGTACGGGAAGCAACAGCGCCACCTGGGATCCCACGCTCGCCGTCGCGGTGCCCGCCACCGCGACCGCCACCACCTACAGCGGCACCGTGACCCACTCGGTGACCGGCACGTGACCCGACTCCTCGGCCTGATGCCGCTGACCGCGCTGCTCGCCGGCGCGGTCAGCGCCGTGTCCTCCCCGGCGGCCGGCGACACCGGCTCACCGGGCCGGTTCGGCATCCGGCTCGTCGACGCGCCCGTCGCCCGACGGCACGATCCCCGCGCGCGTACCGGCATCGTCGACCACCTCGCGCCCGGGACGACGATCCGGCGCCGGGTCGAGGTCGTCAACATGTCGCGAACTCCGCAGAACATTCAGTTGTACGCCGCGGCGGCGGCGATCACCAATCACAAGTTCACCGTCTCGCCCGACCGTACGCCGAATGAACTATCGAGATGGATATCGCCCGGCGAGTCTGCGGTGACCATTCCACCGTGGGAGCATAGGACGACACGAATAACGATCAATGTGCCGCCGACCGCGTCGAAGGGGGAAAGGTACGCGGTGATCTGGGCGTCCGACACCGCCCCGCCTGATTCCCGGCACAACATCGGCGCCACGAACCGCGTCGGGATCCCCGTCTATCTGGACGTCGGCCCGGGCGGAGAGCCCCCCTCGGACATGAGAATCGAAAGGCTGACGCCTGCCCGCGCCAAGGACGGCCGGCCCGAGATCGTCGCCCAGTTGCACAACACCGGCGGCCGAGCCCTGACGATAAGCGGAACATTGTGGCTGTCGGACGGCCCGGGCGGACTCCGCGCCGGACCCTACGCCGCCGAGCGCGGAGTCGCGTTGGCACCCGGCGAATCCGCACCCGTGGCCGTCATCCTGGACCGCCGGTTGCCCAAGGGACCGTGGAAAGCGCGTCTGACCCTGCAGAGCGGCATGCTCACGCGGACCGTGTCGGCGCCGGTGACCTTCCCGGACTCGGGCATCGGCCGCGCGATCCTGCTCGCCTCGGCGACCCGCGCCTACGCCATTCCCGCCGCAGCCGGCCTGCTCTTCGCCGGCGCGACGACCTTCCTGGTCTACCGCCGACGCCGCCGGTCCCGCCGCTGACTCGCGAGCCCGGACCAAGATCCACGTTCGGGCCGGTCCACCGCCGATCGCAGGAGGCGGTGTCTCGAGTGGCCATTGGCGCCATGTCCGCGATCTACGGGAGAACGGGACGCGGCGGGTGAGGGCAGCACGATCAAGCGCGTCACGTCGTCGTAACGTGAGATGGCTCGGCTGGCAAGAACGGGCCGAGATGACCGCCGCTCCGCAGGCGGCCTTTCAGCTTCCCGTTTATTTGGGACCTCTGGTGGGCCGGCGTCCGGGAAACTTTCCGTCGGCAATCGCGCGTTCTTTGAGCGCGCGTAGGCTGACACGGTCACCCGATGGTTCGATGACGTGCCAGACGGCCATGCCGGAGCAGTTGTTCACGCCCTTGACGACGGCGCCGGCGTCGTCGACCTTGTCGAAGGGGGTTCCGCCGGTGGCGCGCAGGACGATGCCGCCATCCGCGTCGATCTCGGCCCAGTGGTCGGTGCCTCGATGGGTCATGACGATAGAGGTGCCTGGTGTGATGATGCCCGCGCCGAGCATTCTCGCGACATCGGTCTTCCGTCGGCGCGGCGGTGGCGTGCGTGTAGTGGAGGAGGCCGCGGAGTCGAGGGATCGCGGGTCCCAGATGAGAGCGCAAAGGGTGAGCATCAACCGCTGGCGGGTTTCCAGGATGGTCATCATCCGAGCGTTCGCCGCAAAGCGGTGCATCAGCTTCTGAAGGTGATACCGCTTAATGAAAGATTGGAGTTCCGGTTTCCGCTCGTAGTAGCCGGGTGAGAGGACCGCGAGCATGACGTTCTGGCCGGAGTAGTGAGATAGCTTGTCGGCAAGCGGCAGGTCGTTGAGGCTGGAGTTGGTCCGTTTAGGGAGGAGCCCCAGTGCGCCGAGTTGATTTCGGCGAGTCCTGAAGACGACGGCATCGGGAATCTCGGATGCGACGCGGCCATGGTGTGTAGCCCACAGATGCTCGATATCGTGATCGTCGCTGCTCAGCAGCTTCGCGGTGTCGTAGGGGCGCCCGACTCCGCTTTCGACGAACGCCGTGACGCGAGCGAGTATGTAGCGGACCTGGTGGGCGTTGTTGGGGCGTAGCCCAAAGGTCGAGGACTCAGGCAGGACGAATGGGTCGCTGGTCATCAGCTTACCGAGGCTGTCAGTGAGGTCCTGAAGGGTCTGAGTGCCGCGCAGCAGGGGAATGAGCTGGCCGTGGACCAGCTCGCCTATCTCGCGGGCGTTGACGGGCCGGTCGCGGAGGATCTGCAGGGCGTACCACCGGTCGATGAAGTCGCAGACGGCCTGCCCTTTCGCGGCGGCCTCGGAGTGAGTATCGGCGGCCTGGATCGCCGCGAGGACCGCCGTCAGTTGCTCGCCTAAGCCATTGCGCTCGTTGAAGTAGACCGATTCATAGCCGTCTTTTATTGTGTTCCTGGCGGCAAGGAACGGCCTTGCTCGAGCGGCAACGGCGAGCAGGCTTTCTACGAACTCGAAATAATCGTATTCCTTGCGAAGACCGAGGCGCTCGTGGTTCTTCCTCGCCCAGACATTCAGGTTGGCGTCGATCTGCGGGGTGTCAGCACGATCGGCGTAGCGTGCGAGGAGGAACGATCTGATGAATCGACTGGCCGTGTCGGTGTCGGAACGTTCAATGGTCAACTCGGCGAGCATCTCCCGCCAGCGGCGATTCAGCTGGTCTGCATCCTCTCCGACATGCGACAGCAGATAGCTTTTGAGCAGATCCACCGGCGTCAATCGGGCGCCCCGGTCGTTCATCGTCTCGAACATGCGGTAGCCGTGATCGGCGTCGACGGCCCGGATTCCGGCCAGCGTCACATGCTCGAGCAGCCATGGCACGAAGTCGTCGTACTGGTCGCTTTCGAAGAGTTCGTGGAGATGCTCGGCGATCTGGCGGCTCCGCTGAACGACGTTGCGTACCGACAGTGAGTCTCTCGGCGTCTGCTCCCAGTCGCGGCCGTCGGCGAGGGCACGGAGCGCCGGTGCGAACTCGGGAATACCGATGGTCAGCGTCTTGCCGCGGCCCAGGACGACCCGTTCCAGATCTGGCAGAATGCGCCGCAAGCCCACGTCCTTGGCGATGTTGCGGAGCTGGATGAACAGCAACTGCAACGTGACGAACCGCTGTTGCCCGTCGACAAGGAAACGCCGCTTCCGGCGGGTTCGAGGATCATCATCCTCGTAGTACACGAACGGGCCGAGGAAGTAGGCCGACGACGCGGAGGGACGACGAAACCGCTGCCGGTCGGCTTCGTAGTCGTTGAAGGCCGTCTGCAGGTCGGCGATCAGAGTGCGGATTTCGTCTTCGCCCCAGGTGTACTCGCGCTGGTAGTAATCGATCTCGTAGGAGACATTGTCGAAAAGCCGATCAAGACTGAAGACGTCCGCGCTGATGCCGTCGCCCCGCATGTCACCGTCCCTGATCCAGCGAGAGTTTCCATTTAACCGCGAACGCGAGAAATTCTCGATGGCCATCCATGCTCCCCATCAGCCCAGGCAAGACGGCCGTCTTGAGGATCAGGAACAGGCCCGGTGCCGTAGGGCCACTCCTGCGTCACGCGCGCATGCGGACCAGGGGACGACAGCCGCCATTCCGGGCCGCGCGTCGGCCTCCTGCGCGCGCCGACGTACGTGGGCGGGGCTATGGGCGTGGGCCAGGGGCGTCCCTGACCCTGATCGATGCCCTCGCCCGCTTCCGGTCGAGTTGACCGGTGGTCCCGATCAATGGGACGTCCGTATTGTGCGGGGCCTTCGTTTGCAGCATCTTTCGTGTCGCGTGCCGGTTCGCGACGTGTCGCCTGACAAGCATCGAGGTATTGACCGTGTCACAACGACCAGGACATCCCGGCCGTGAGCCCACAGCGCCCGACATCGACGCGTCGCCGGACGAGCCGGGCCGCGAGACGCCGAGATGACCGCGGGCGTCGCCGAGGAGGCCGGCGGGCCGACGGCCGCCTGGCTCCGGAACGCGGGGTCCGCGGCCCGCGCCGTCCTGTACACGGCGACCGGCACCAACGTGCGGTTCCCGACCATCACCGCGACGACGATGCCGTTCATCGGCCCCGGCTGAAGGAACCGAGACGATGCAGACCCTGACACTCGGACCGATCACGATCGACCGGATCGTGGAGCTCGAACGCTGGCCGTTCGCGCCCGCCGAAATGTTCCCCGACATCACCGACGAGCAGGTCACCGCCGCTCTGCGGTCGCTGGGGGAGGAGCACGTCGACCCGCGTGGTCGGCGGATCGTGCTGGGCATCCAGACGTATCTCGTCCGCGCGCCGGGGCTGACAGTGCTGCTGGACACCGGAAACGGCAACGACAAGCACCGGCCGGCTCTGCGTGCGCACCACATGTTCCACACCGCCTACCTCGACCGCCTCCGCGCCCGCGGCGTGCGTCCGGACGACATCGACGTCGTCGTGTCCACGCATCTGCATCCGGATCACTGCGGCTGGAACACCCGGCTGTCCGGCGACACGTGGGTGCCGACGTTCCCCAACGCGCGCTACCTGTTCGCCCGCGACGAGTTCGCGCCGCTGGAGGCGAGCTTCGAGTCCCGGCCGGAGGACCCGCTCGCCGCCGATCTGGCCCGGACGTTCGAGGACAGCGTGCTCCCGGTGGTGAAGGCCGGGCAGGCCGCCGTCGTCGACACGCCGCACACCATCCTGTCCGCCGGCGACGTGCGGATCACGATGCGGAGCGCGCCGGGCCATACGCGCGGTCATGTCGTCGTCGAGATCGAGGCGGGCGGCCGGTACGCGGTGGCCGCCGGCGATGTGATCCACCATCCTCTGCAGTTCGCCGACCTGGACCTGGCGCAGGGCGGTGACCACGACCGGGCGCGGGCCGCCGCCACGCGCCGCGAGCTGTGCGAGTGGTGCGTGGACCACGACGCCGTCGTCCTGACCGCTCATTTCGCCGGACCCGGCGTCGGGCGGATCGTCCGGGCCGGCGACGGCTACCGGTTCGCCTGGCCGGAGTCCTGACACGTTGCTCCGCGATCGGAGGACACCGGCTCGCGGGCGAGCTGCCGGGACACGGTCAGCGCCGCCGTCCGTACGGCGGCCTCGACCCGGCTCAGGCTGATCCGCCCGGCGAGCCCGGACATCGAAAGGGCCCCGGCGACCCTGCCGTCCGGACCGATGATCGGTGCGGCGACACCGGCCACGTTGGGGAAGGACTCCCGTCTGTCGTAGGCGACACCGCGCTCACGTACACGCCGCAGCTCCGCACCGAGCGCGGCGGCGTCGACGATCGTGTGCTCGGTCAGCCGCCGCAGGCTCGCCGCGGTGACGGCCCGTACCTGATCGGGGTCGGAGAAGGCGAGGATCGCCTTGCCCGAGCAACTCGCGTGCGCGGGCCATCTGCCGCCGGTGCGCTGCGGCAGGCGCGGAGCGTCCCGTCCCCGGAACAGATCGACGTAGATGACCTCTCCAGCGTCGAGGACGGCCAGGCCGACGTTGTGACGGGTCGCCTCGTGCAGCGCCGCCAGGTGAGGATGGGCGGCACGGTGCAGGCGGCTCTGCCGCGGCGTCATCTGCCCGAGCTCGAACAGCAGCAGCCCGAGCCGGTACGAGGAGCCCACCTGCTCCAGCAGCTCGACACGTACCAGCTCATGGAGCATGCGGTGAACCGTGGACTTGGGCAGCCCGGTCCGCCGCACCAACGCCGCCCCGCTCAGCGTGCCATCGCTCGAACGGAACTCCTTGAGCAACAACGCGGCGCGGCCAAGGGCGGAGATCTCCCCCTCGTTCCGATGAATGGGACTCACTCGTCGATGGTCCCCGCTCCGGACAAGAGGATCAAAATATTCGCTGAGCCCCCAACTCCCGCACGTGCGCCGGCTCAGCGCTCGAGCGGCATGCCGTTCGAGCGGGCCGGGGGGCCCGTCCAGCGGCGGGCCTCGGGCGACTTCAGGCCGAACTGGTCCAGTACCCGGAAGACGATGTGGCCGACGATCTCGTCCACGCTCTCGGGGCGGTGGTAGAAGGCGGGCATCGGAGGCACGATCGAGGTGCCCATGCGCGACAGGGCGAGCATGTTGTCCAGGTGGATCTCGCTGAGCGGCGTCTCCCGCGGCACGAGGACCAGCCGGCGGCGCTCCTTGATGGTGACGTCCGCGGCACGGGCGATGAGGCCCTCCCCGTACCCGGTCCGGATCGCGGCCAGCGTCTTCATGCTGCACGGGACCACCACCATCCCGTCGGTGGGGAAGGACCCGCTGGAGATCGCTGCCGTCTGGTCCTTGGGGCCGTACGTTCGGGTCGCGAGCTCGCGGACGTCCCGGACCGAGTAGTCGGTCTCCATCTCGATCGTGGCCTGGGCCCACTGGCTCAGCACCAGATGGGTCTCCACGTGCTGTACCCGCAGCGCCTCCAGCAGACGGATGCCGATCACCGCCCCGGTAGCGCCGGTCATGCCGACCACCAGCCTCATCGGTGCCTCCGTCGCCTCGCGGAAAATGGTCTGTGACCGTCTGTGTCTGTGGCCGTCTGTGCAGGTTCGGGCTATGCGGGCAGCGGTTCGCCGCGGGTCTCGGGCAGGAAGAACACCGCGACGATGCCGATCAGGTAGATCGGGGTGAAGAGGGCCGCGGCGCGGCCGAACCCGCCCACGGAGGAGGCCAGCGTGCCGGTCAGCACGGCACCGATCATGGCGAGGTACCGCGCGCCGCTGAAGATCGCGCTGATCGCGCGGGCCCGGACCGCGGTGGGGAACAGCTCCGGTGTGTGGACGGTGTACCAGCTGTACACCCCACCGGTCAGGAAGCCCGCGACCAACTGCAGCCAGGTCGCCGCCGCGGCCCCGTGCACGCCGAGGAAGACGACGGGCACGATGATCAGGCACCCGACGAAGTACAGCTGGATGGTGGGCTTGCGGCCCCAGGCCTCGGACAGGAAGCCGAGGGCGACGCAGCCGATGATCTCGCCGATGTTGTAGAGCGCGGCGGCCCAGCCGGTGTAGAACGTCGTACGGCGCGGGTCGGTGACCATACCCCCGACGAACGTGGGCAGGTACGAGCTGACCGCCCACCAGCCGCCGGTGATCGCGATCGACACGAGCATCGCGGCGGCGAAGTTACGGCGGGACGGGCCGCGCAGGAGGTCCAGGACACCCATGCCGGAGCGCTTGGCGGCGACCCAGCGATCGGACTCCGGGATGTGGCGCCGGGTCAGCGCGACCACGCCGAGCGGGATGATCCCGAACAGGTACATCCACCGCCACGACAACCCGTACGTGGACCCGACCAGGACCCACAGTCCGGAGACCAGCAGGCCGCCCACCGAGAAGCCGCTCTGCAGGAGTCCGGCGCCCTTGGTGCGCCACCGCTGTGGCCACACCTCCTGGAGGAGGGATGTGCCCACGCCCCATTCCGCGCCGATGCCGACACCCGTGAAGAACCGGGTGATGCCGAACAGCCACCAGGTGCCGGTCAGCGCGCTCAGCCCGGTGAAGACGCTGTACAGCACGACGGAGTAGACCATGGTGCGCCTGCGGCCCAGCCGGTCGCCGAGGATCCCGCCGAGAATGCCGCCGGTGGCCCAGCCCGCCAGGGTGATGGCGATCAGGTAGCCGAGGTAGGTGGGCAGGCGTGGCAGGGCGCTCGCGGGCAGCAGTTCGTGCAGTGTCGGCTTGCCGGTGACCAGGAGAATGAACGTGTCATAGCCGTCGGCCAGCCAGAACATCATGGTCAGCGCCAGCACGCCCCAGGCGCGTGGGGACAGTCGCCCTGGTGGGGCGGAGGCCGGCCGGCCGGGAGCGGCGGAGGGGGTCATGCTCGGTCCTTCGGTTGGGGATCTCGGCTCCGGTGGATGTGGCGACGGTGACGCGAGGTACGGGGCGACATGGACGGCGGAGCGCGGTCAGACGCGGCTCTCGACGAGCGTGCTGGGCGCGAACAGGTCGGTGACGTCGATCCGCTGCCCGGTGAGCCCCTGCTCGAGGAGGTAGTCGGCGAAGACCTCGAGTGCGGTGCGGTTGGGCGTCAGGCCGTACGGCCAGGGATCGGCGCCGAAGATCTCCCGCTGGCGTTCGAGCGCGTCCAGCAGGAACGGCATGGTGTAGCGCAGCGCCGGGGCGTCCGCCAGACCCGCCAGCGCCACGGTCTTGGCCTCCGTGAACGCCTTGTACAGGCTGCGCACCACCCAGGGGTGCGCCTGGGCGACGTCGGCGCGGACCACGACCATGTGCATGATCGGGAAGATGCCGGTTCGCCGGTAGTACTCGGCCTCCCGTTCAGCATAGTCGGGGAACAGCCGGCGTACCCCACCGCCCTCGCGGCGGAAGACCGACGGCACGCGCGGGGCCATCAGGGCGTCGATCTCCCCATCCAGCAGGGCCTGCGACAGCGTCCCCGGCACCGGGTCGATCCGCACCCGATCGGGCAGCGTCAGCGCCTGCCGCTCGACGCGGCCCGGCTGCTCGAGCCCGCCGGTGCGCCAGGTGATGCTCGCGAGGTCGACGCCGAAGTCATGGGCGAGCAGCCCACGGGTCCACACCGCGGCGGTCATCTGGTACTCCGGGACGCCGATGCGCAGCCCCGCCAGGTCGGCCGGCCCGGTGAGCGGCGAATCCCGGCGGACGTACAGGCTGGAGTGCCGGAAACTGCGCGACAGGAAGACCGGGAGCCCGACGAACCGCGTGTCACCGGCCGCCTTCGCCACGGCATAGCTGGCCAGCGACATCTCGGCGACGTCGAACTCGGCGTGATTGATCATCCGCCAGAACAGCTCTTCGGGCTCCAGCGCGATCACGTTGAGGTCGATGCCCTCCGGCCGGACGCGGCCGTCGACCAGAGGCCACACCCGGTCGTAGCGGCCGCAGGCGAGCGTGAGGTCCAGACGTGACATGGCGTTCAGTTCTCCCTCACCGAAGTGGTCATTGGCCGGTCCCAGCGGGACAGTGCCGCCTCGATGCAGCGGCCGGTGACGACCTCCACCATCGAGGCGCGGTAACGGGCGCTCGCGCGGGTGTCGTCGATCGGCCTGGCCGCCGATCGGCAGAGGTCCGCCGCCGCGGCGACCGCCGTGCGCAGGCCCGGATCATCGGCGATCTCCACGCCGACGAGTGCCTCCTCGGCGGCCGGCACCCGTATCGGCACCGGCGCCACCGCGCCGAGGGCGATCCGGGCGCCGGCGATCGCCCTGTCGTCGTAGACCAGCCGCACCGAGGCGCTGACGATGGCGATGTCGACCGAACGCCGCAGCTCGAGTCGCCGATACGCCGAACTCTCCGTCGCCGCGCTCTTCGGGATCCTCAGCTCCACCAGCAGTTCTCCGGCCGCCAGGCAGGTGGCGCGCGGCCCCCGCCAGAACTCGCCGAGCGGCACCTCCCGGCGTCCGCCGGGTCCGGCGACGGCCGCGACCGTGTCGTGCACCAGGAGCGGCGTCGCCGTCTCCGCGGCGGGCGAGGCGTGGCACAGGTTGCCGCCGACCGTTGCCACCTGCTGCATCTGGCGTCCGCCGAGCAGCGCCGCCGCC
>NZ_JBHLZP010000070.1:0-24502 GCF_042429965.1 Actinoallomurus acaciae | reverse complement strand
AGCCTCGCCGAGCAACTCCGGCACGTGGAGCGCTGGTGGGACCGCGACCAACGCGACGACGCCGCCCGCGACGCCACCCTGTGGGGAGCGTCCACACCGTCGATGATCGAGACCGCCGTTTCGGCCAGGCGCGGGGACGACGACTTCGCCCAGCGCCTCACCGAAGCCGTAGCCGATCTCGGCAACATCGACGGCCTCCTCCGCTTCTACCTTCCGCAACCGGGCGCCGACGAAGCGTAGAGCGGCGACATGAAGCAGCCCTAATTCTTGCTTGGTCGTCGTTTCGTCCAGGGAAAACATTTCTTTGTATATTCCGCCGTACCTGCGGGCTTCGTACGCTCAGGCCGTGCCGATCTAAAGGTGCTTTTCCGGATGTTCGCTGTCCAATTTCCCCTGCGGAGAGATTAATCATGCGTCGAACACGAAGATTCATGACGTCGCTGGGAGTACTCGCCACGGCCGTGTCGCTCGCAGCGTTCACTCAAGTGGCTCCCGCATCCGCCGCTGCTGCGAACATTCCCTCCGGTCACAACGGTGGTGGCGGCAGTTCGTCCTACAACGGGCTCGCACTGACTCCGCCGATGGGATTCAACGACTGGTACCAGTACAGGTGCGGTATCACCGAGGACATCATGCTCGAGACCGCTCGGTCGCTGGTCTCGAACGGCCTCGCCAAGCTCGGCTACAACTACGTCAACCTCGACGACTGCTGGATGGCCACGACGCGGTCCAGCGATGGGGAGCTACAGGCGGATCCGACGCGGTTCCCGCATGGCATCAAGTGGCTCGCCGACCAAATCCACGCCATGGGCTTGAAGCTCGGCATATACGAGAGCATCGGCACCGTGACCTGCCAGAAGCTGCCCGGAAGTTACGGGCACTACCAGCAGGACGCGGATACCTTCGCGTCCTGGGGCATCGACCTTCTCAAGTTCGATTACTGCGGAGTGGCATCCGGTACGGATCCCTCGGCCGACTATGAAGAGATGAGTCAGGCTCTTCTCGCGACGGGACGTCCCATCGTCTACAGCGGCGAGGCGCCCATCGCGGCTCACAATGCCAATCCTTCCGATCCGAAATACCTGCCCCTGATCTCCCTCTCCTCGAAGATCAGTAACATGTGGCGGGTCGCGCCCGACCTCACCACCGATTTCAACGCCACGGTCTTCGGGCATCTTCAAGAAGATCTGCCGTTGGCCGACTACGCCCATCCGGGCGCTTGGAATGACCTCGACATGTTGGCCATCGGCAACCCCAAGTTCGATTGGACGGTCGCCGAACAGCAGGTCCAGATGAGCATCTGGGCGGAACTCGCCTCGCCGCTTCTCGTCAGCACCGACCTGACGAACATGTCCGCCGCCACCAAGCAGATCCTGTCGAACAAGGACGTCATCGCCGTCGATCAGGATCGTCTGGGCGAACAGGGCCGGCTCATCACCCAGGACGGGCCCGTCTCCATCGTGTCGAAGCCGCTGGCCAATGGCGACGTCGCCGTCCTGCTCGTCAACACCTCCTCTGCCGCGCAGCAGGTCACCACGACCGCCTCGGCCGCCGGACTGCCCCACGCCGCCGCCTACGCGGTGCGCGACCTGTGGGCGCACACCACCCGGGAATCGGCCGGCGTGATCGCCACGACGGTGCCACCGGAGGGCGCGACGCTGTACCGGGTATCCCCGCTGCACGGCCAGGTGGGTTGGTACCCGCCGCTCACCGACCTCGCCACCACCCCCGACGTGCCCCCGGCCTACCCCGGCTCACAGTTCCAGATCACCCAGCCCGGGCAGACGATCACCGTCCCCACCGTGTTCCGCAACGACGGGCGCCAGGCGGTCACGCACGCCTCGCTGTCGCTGAGCGCGCCCAGCGGCTGGAAGGTCAGCGGCACCCCGGCGAGGGCCGGCGCCGTGCCGGGCGGGGGGCGACTCTCCGGCAGCTTCCAGGTCACGGTGCCACCCGGCACCGCTGCGGGCAGCTACACGCTCACCGGCGGCGCGAGATATCGGTGGAGCGGCATCCACACGGGCGGCGAGACCAGCCAGGCGAGCCTCCAGGTGACCGTGCCACCCACCGGGACGCCGTACCTGGACCAGCTGACCTGGCTGTCCCAGGCGAGCAGCTTTCACGATGTCCTGATCGACAAGAGCTACTTCGGCGGGCCGCTGACCATTCACGGCACCGTCTACCCGCACGGGCTGTGGGCGAACTCCATCGCCACGATCTACTACCACCTCGGCGCGAACTGCAGCCGGTTCACCACCGACCTCGGGCTCGACGACTCCGTCATGGGCACCGGAGCGGTCGACTACCAGTTCTTCGCCGACGGGAAGAAGATCTACGACAGCGGCGTGGTGACCAACTCGACCCCGACCGTGTACGCCGACGTCGACGTCAGCGGGGCCCACATCCTCGAGCTCTACGTCGCCGAGGGCAACGGCACCATCCAGTACGGGAACGCCGACTTCGGCAACCCGCAGCTCACCTGCTCCGGCTGAAGTGGACGGTGGCGCACCATCGCCGACGCCCGCGACAGGCTTCGGAACGGTCAGTGGAGCCGAGCGCGATCGAGGACCTCCTCATTCGTCAAGGGACTCTTCGGGTGATGGCTGAGGCACAGCGGCGTCCGAATCTTCTGCGGTGCCTCACCCTCGGCCGCGACGAAGAACTCGCCGGAGCGCAGCCGCGCCACGTCGGGGATGTCGCCGCCCTTGGCCTTGGCCATCTCCCGAGCGGCTTCGATCTGGATCGGGCTGTTCAGCAGGCCGTAGAACTGGGTGGCCGCGTTGCCCGGAATGCGGTTGTGCAGCCCCTTCGGCGCCTGGGTGGCGAACACCAGCCCGAGCCCGTACTTGCGCGCCTGTGAGGCAAGAGCGAGGGTGCTCTGCGTACACGCCGTCATGGTCCCGGACGGCGCGAGCGTCTGCGCCTCGTCCATCACGAAGAGGCCGAGCAGCGGCCGCTCACCGGCCGGATGCTTCTTGATGTACGCGAAGAGCGCCATCTGCAACTGGTTGACGAAGCCCTGACGCATGTCGTCGGAGGGCAGGCCGACCAGGCTGATCACAGAGACACGCGCCCGCTTCCCGCTGGACGGCGTCAGCAGGACCGCCGGATCCAGGGGCGTGCTGTCGCCGCCGAACATCGGGTCGTTGTCTATCGCCGCCGTAAGCGTCTGAGCCAGGTCACCGGCGATCTTCTCGGCGTCGGCGAGCCCGCTGACCCCGTACGGCAGATCGGCGAGCGTCTCGATCAGACCGCGCAGCGTACTGCCGCCACGCCGGCCGTAGTGATCCACCGCCCGCCGCAGGACGGCGAGGCCGAGGTGGGCCTTTGCGGCCCGGCTGTCCAGCCGGGCCCGGGGGACCAGCGCGGCCACGGCCGAGTCCACGGCCTCGTTGAACTCATCCGGATCATCGCGCACGCTCGCGAAGTCCGGCAGCGGCTGGAAGCTCAGCGGCCGTCCGGTCTCCCGCCTCGGCGTCCACACCGTGACCTCGGTACCGGCGATGTAGTCGGCCGCCTTGTCCGCGTCACCCGGGCCCCAGGCCTCCGGCGGCACCGGCCACGGATCACCGAGGCGGGCCAGGTCGTTGTTCGGATCCAACACGATGGCGGACACGCCCTGAAGCGCGCACTCCTCGACCAGGCGCCGGATCAGCACCGTCTTCCCCGAGCCGGAGCCGGCAAAGATCGCGACGTGCTTACGCAGTGACTCCAGAGCCAGGCGGACCGGCTCGTCGGTGCTGTGATCACGACCTGCCGTCAGTGTCGGTACCGCGTCCTGTGACTCGCCGGTCGCCTCGCCGGCCGCGGTCGTCGGTTCGGCCGCCTCCGGCGGCGTCGGCGATTCCGCCAGATCCGCCATGGCCTGGCGGAAGATCTGGATTCCGCTGGCCGGCCGTCGCTCCATCAACCACGCCCGAAGGTCGTCGGGCTCTTCGTCGAACATGACCTTGAGCGCGGCGAGCGTACGGAGATCGGCCTCTTCGAGGGCCAGTGTCGCCGTGTTCTTGGACTTGAGCTCCTCGATGACGCTGAGTGTCCTGCCGCCGGTCCACGGGCCGTTGCGCAGGAAGTAGAGCCTGCGTCTCGGCACCCCGTACTCGACACCCGCCTCGGTGACCGCCTGTTTGACGCGGTGCAGCGCGGCCACGCCGTGATGCCTCGTACTGATCGCCCGGAAGGACCAGTGGGCCTCGTCCTCGAGGTACTCGTCGAGCGTGTGCCGAAGCCTCGCGTGGAGCGGCGGTCTGGCGCTCGGCGGACCGTCCTGGCCGAAGGTCTCATCGGCCTCGTGTTCGATGATCCATGCCATCAGCCCGGCCGAAAGCAGGCCGGGAACGATGATGTCCTCACGCTTCGGATCGAGCGGCGCCACGACGTCGGCCTCGTCCTTCAGGTCACGGAAGCGCGCGTCGAACCGTTCGCGTATGTCCTCCGTGATGTCCTTGGGAACGGGGGATGCCGCGCTCGGCTCGCCGCCCGATGTCTCCTCCAGAGACGCGAGCTCGAGGACCTCGTCGTGCAAGAGGCAGTTGCGGACGTGCGTGTCGATCACGATGAGCAACTGCCGGGGCGTGAACGTCGCGGCGGTACGGAACGCCTCCGGACGGATCGGCCACGACGGGTAGGGCGGAGAGAACCGGACCTGTTCGAAGCCGTGGGCGAACCGCTTCTCGACAATGCTCCGGGCAATGGCGGGGTCCCTGATCGTCAGCAACTGCTCGGTCTCGCGGAAGCGGTCGCGTACGGTGTCGGTCGCGTTGGTCTTGATCAGCATCCAGGACGGGGGGATGCACGCGACGATGGTCAGCGTACGGCGAGTGTCCTGGCGCAGCGCCATCAGGCCGTGCGCGATCTGTTCGATGACCAGCGCTCGCGCCGTGCCCTCGGGGCCCGGCGGTTCGGACTGCCCGCCCTCGTGCGATGCCGTCAACGACTGCGCGATCAACGTGTCGATCTGGTCAACGGCCATCACGGTCGGCCCCGTCAGCGCGAGCAGTCTGGACAGCTCGCGGACGATCTCCTGCGCGGTGCGCGGCTTCCGTCGCATGCGCCACCGGCCGCGCTCGCTCGGCTCGATCTCCTCCAAGCCGAAGTAGCTGTCCGCCAGATCGCGATGCGCGACGTCACTCGAGACGGAGAGTGCGAGCGCGCGGACGGTGCCGTCGCACTCGTGCGCGATCAGCCGGTCGTGGTCACTCAGGCTGAAGAGGAAGTCGTCCAGCGCCGCCGGGGTCAGTTCGGTCTCTCCCATGACCGCCCGTCGCGCCGACCGGGGCGCGCCGATCACCGCAGAAAGCCGCCGCAAGAACAGTCGCAACTGCGTATCACTACCCGGCACCGCTCGGAAAAGACCCGCGGTCATCGAGGTCAGAACGCTGTCCCAGAACCCTCTGGCGTCGAGGAGGCTCACCAGGAAGAAGTAGCCGCCCTGGTCCTGAATCTGCTGGCGAACCCAGCCGAGCAGGTGAGTCTTGCCCGAGCCGCGGCGGCCCACCAACACCAGGCCGAGCGGACTGCCGTCCTGGCTGGCCTTAGCGTCGGCCATGCCCGCCCGGACATCGTCAACGACCCTTTTGTGCATTCCTTCGACGTGGAACGGCGATGGGCGCCAGACATCGTCGGGTACCGGTGCCCATTCGAGCCGTAGCGCCTCCAGTGCCTTGCGTTCGTCTTCGTTCATCGCGTTCCGATGGCAATCAGGTGAGTGTCCTGCCCGCCGACCCGCACCGCGTTGCGGCGGTCCTCCGGAGTGAGCGTCTTCTGGTTGGACTCGGGCATCATGTCCACGTCTTCCGCCTGGCTCAGCGCGCGAAAAGCCTGGTCGAGCGCATCGCCCGGCACGTCGGCGAGTTTCCGGCGGACGTCTGTGTGCCGGAGCCACGCACGAGGACGTGGTGCCAGTGACTCGTAGGCCACGCGAATCCGCGTCTCCAGGTCATCGACCGGCGCCGCGGCCGCGTGGGTGAACATCTCCCCGAACCTGTGGTACGCGCCGTGCTCGAGCACTCGTTCTCGAAGGTTGTCATGCAGCACGCTCAACGCCGCGCCCAGCGCCCGGGCCTTCGGGCTGTCGAAGTTCAGCTGCTGATGCACACGATCCCAGCCCTTGTCTTCCAGCTCGTGGACGTAGGCCTGGCCCTCTTTCCAGCTTTTGATGTAGCCGTACTCGTTGAGCTTCTCCCGGTTCGAGCGAGCCACCGTTACCCGGTAGCGCTCTTTCAACTCCGGGCCGGAGATGTTCCGTGCCTCCGCCATCAATATGATGAGTAGCGCGCTCTCCAATGGAGTTAGGTTGTCAGCCACCCTGCCGCCCTTTCGCCATGTCATTTCTTCGTGTCATCACAAGTTGCCTGATCTGTGCCGCCACGGCATGCACATCGTGCTTTACTCGCGCGTTGGTGAATCTGAGGACGGCATAGCCGTCCAGTTGCAACCGCACGTCGCGGACCCGGTCGGCGTCGTACTGTTCGGGCCGGCAGTGCTCCGGCCCGTCCAGCTCCACCACCACACGCTCGGCGGCCCACAGCAGGTCGGGCCGGATCGGACTCCGTACCAATGTCGGCTGGTAGGTCCCGTTCCAGGTCCGGCCGTACGCCCACTCCTGCCGCGCCAGCACTGCCTCGAGCGCGGCCTCGACGGTGCTCCGCGGATGCGGCCGGCCGACCACCGCCACGGCGTCGCCCGATGACGTCGCCGGCGTGTCCTGCGAGACGGGTACGAGGTGCAGGGTGCCGATGCGCTCCGGACCGGGCGATTCGGGGCCGGTGAGCCACACGCCCAGCCGGCCGTGATCGGCGAGCCACTCCGCGCCCGCCACCACGACATCGCCGACCGGCGTCTCCCCGGGGCCCGTCTCGATCGGCAGGGTGAGTACCAGCCGGTCGCGCCGGAATCCCGTCGCGATGACGCGGGCCAGCCCCGAGACCCGTACCTCGGGCCGCAGCCGCGCTCGCGAGAACCGGCCGGTCAGCGCCCGCTCCGCCAGATCGGCGAGGAACGCGCTGGAACAACCCACGACGCGCGCCCGTTCGATGGCCACGGCCCGGATCGCCGCCAGGGCGGCACCCTGCGGACCATCCAGCCCATCCGCTTCGGGCAGCCATCCGGGGAGGAGTTGCCGGGCGACCGTGTCGAGGCCATCGAGCACCTCGGACACGAGAGCGGCCACCGAGCCGGCCGCCGACGGGGTCGCCACGACCGCTGCCGGAAGATCGTCGAATCGGGCGACCGCCGTGGCGATGCCTTCGGCCGAGACACCCGAGAGGTGGACCACTCGATCGGCCGGTACCCGCGCCAGCCGGTCGTGCCAGGAGGCCTCGCCATCGCGCAGCGTCGTGATCGCGTCTCCCATCACGCCTCCGGCGGCGTATACGGGGTGCCGTCCGCGGCGAGACCGTACGCCCGCAGCCGATCGACGGCGTTGAATAACGCCACGAGCCGCTCGGCGGCCTGGAAGGTGCCCGCGTCGACCTCGCGTCTGAGCTCGGCCTCGTCCCGCAGCGCGGTGTGTTCCCGCGCCGACACCCCGTTGCTGATCCGGCGTCGCAAATGGGCCGGCTGCGCCTGGACGGCGGCGCCGTTCTCGATCGTCTCCGGTGCGAGGAGCTCGGCCAATTGCCGGGAGACCGCCCGGTCACCGGCGGACCGATCGCGGGGAACCTCCGTCAGATGCCGCCGCAGCAGGTCGATGGGCTCTTGCTCATGTCCGCTGGAGAGCTCGCCCGCTCCCTCGCCGTGCAGCTTGAAGAGTCGCCGCAATGCCTGCTCGCCCACGGCCGCCGGTGCCTGGGTGAGCCCGGCGTCCTTGACGTCGAGCGCGAGCCGGATCCGGGTGTCGGTCTTCGCGACGCGATCGGCCGCTGCCAGCTCCTCGATCGAGAACACGTCCGGCACGCTCACGACCTCGGCAAGGTCGAGGAGACGCTGGTCGTTCTCGAATTCTGCCGGAGCTCCCGGGCCGGGCGACGGAATTTCGGTGATCCGTAAGCAAGTATTGTGCCATTCCGAGTGGTCGACCTGAGGTACGTCGAGCACCGTGGCAAGATCGGCGGTTGTCAGATCGCTCAACCCCCTTGCGAACCCCTCTGCGCCGTTCGACAAGTGACGTCGAACGCCCTGGAACACCCTACGAACCGCCCGTACGGAAAGCCATAGCCACAGGTGAGCCGGTGACCGACCGAGTGACTCCTTCGAGGTCGTACGAGATCGTTCCATAGCCTCGACCGAATGGTGTTTGCGCTGCTCACATGGTCCGGTCCGCGAAATTCGAAACCGGCCCGTCGTTCCTTCGCCACCATCAGGGCCGGTATGCCGATGGTCGGTACGGTCCGGGGGCCGGCTCGCCGCTGAGCCCGGCGCGCTAGGTCCGTAGGCCCTTGAGCAGTTCGGCCACCGTACGCCGAGCGTTCTTGAGGTCGGGAGTGCCGCGGAAGCGGCGCAGCAGTTCTATCCGGACCTGCGCCGCCTGGTCCTGAACGGCCCTCACCAGCAAGTCGTCCTTCTCCTTCGGCGGCAGGGTGATGATCCAGTCGGCGAGTTCGGACGCGTCGTCCTTGGCCGTGGGCGGTGTCGGGCTCGCCTGGGCCGCGACCGTCAGTAGAGCGGGGTCCAGGCGGAGGAAGTCCGCCAAGGCTCGCTGTGGTGCACTGAGCGATCCGAGTCCAGGCGGAACCGGCGGTTCGAGCTCGTCCTCGTCCTCATATTCGAAGGCGTCCTCGTCCCAGATTCGGTAGCCCGACAGCCACGCCAGATACAGCGGCCGCAGATCCCCGCCGGCGAGCTCGGCGCGAACCCCGACGATGGCCGACAGCGCATCCTCGTCGCCTTCGCCCCATTCGCCCGTCTCATCTTCGCTGGTCATATCGAGGATGAGGTAGTCGCGAGAGGTCCATGCCGCCATGTGCTCGCCGGTGCAGTACTGCTCGGCGACATCCAGAGCCAACAGCGACAGCGGGAGCCGGAACATCACGCGGCGCGTACCCCAGTTGGCCAGGTAAAGGTGGGCGTCGTAGTAGCGCTCCACCAGCCGACGGGGATCGCCGCGAAAGTCACCCCAGTGGTACTCGTTGGTAAAACTCGTGGCGGTGATCCTGGCCCGGGTGGACAGCGTGCGGACCTCGGCCTGCTGGGCGTCATCCAGCGGGCGGTCGACGGCCAGGAACTCGTAGTACTGGTATTCGCTCATGTCTCTGTTCTCCGCTCAGGAGGTCCCAGCGCCGCTCAACTTCGCCATGGCGGGCAAGCGTAACCAAGCACATCCGATGCGCCGGCAGAGCATCCCGTTCCGGAGCCAGGTGACCCATGAGCCGGTGACGACCCTGGGCCGGCGTCGGAAACCTGATAGCAGCCCTTTTTCTGCACGATTGTTCGTTGATCTTTGGTAAGCCGATTATTCTCCGTTGGTCGAACGGCGTTTGTGCGGCCGATGCGGGAGATGTGCGATCGGCGACCGGGATACTTGGGTCATGTGAAACACCATCAGAACTTCGCCGGTCACCGGCGACGAAGCGCCGTCACGATTGCCGTCACCGCCTTGGCCGCGGCCCTGATCTCCTCGCCCGCGCATGCGGCTGTCCACTCCGGGGGAGCAACGCCGAAAGGCAATGTCGTCGGGCCCCTCGGTCCGCTGACGAGCATCGCGGTTCAGCGCATCCTTCTGGGCGACAAGGTGGCAGAGGCCAAGTTCGGCACCGACTCGCCCATCGACGACCCGGCGCGTGAGCAGCAGGAGCTCCAGGCCGTTGCGGCCATGGCGGCGAACGCGGGGATCGACCCGGATGCGAGCGTACGGTTCTTCGACGCCCAGATCGAGGCCAACAAGGTGGTTCAGCGAGGGCTGTACGCATTGTGGACCAAGCATCCCGAGCTGCGCCCGAGCGAGCGACCGGACCTGACGAAAGACGTCAGGCCGAAGCTCGACCAGATCACTACAGAGATCATCGAACAGCTCAAGGCGACGCGGGACACCCGTAAACCGACCGCCACCTGTCACCTGCAGCTGCTGCAGGCCCAGTTGTCGACGGAACTGCGGGCGCGGCTCGACGCTCTGCACCGGCGGGCCCTGAAGACGGCACTTCAGCCGGTCTGCACCTGACGTTCGCCGGATCGCGGGACACCACTTCGCGACGCGTGAGGGGCTCGGCCGGAAACCTCTCGGCGGGACCCTCACGGGCGAAGGAACGAGCCTTCCAAAGGCCGGCGCGGGCGTGGCGCACATCTCCGCTGGCGAACGGTCAATGCCGCAGAAGCCCATCCACCGCTCGCCCTTCGACCATCTCCGAACACCGACCCGAGCTGCTGCCTGGCGCCGACTCTGGTTCGACCTTCAACGACCTTCCATGGAGAGAGCATGTTGCAGATAGCCGTCATCCTCGGCAGTACCCGTCCCAACCGTGTCGGTGAGATAGTCGCAAATTGGGTCATGGAAGTCGCCGCCAAGCGAGACGACGCCGAGTTCACGTTGATCGACCTGGCGCAGGTCGATCTTCCCTTCTTCGATGAGGGCATGCCTCCCCTCACGGGCCAGTACGAGCAGCGACACACCCAGGAGTGGGCGGCCACGGTCGCCCGTTTCGACGCCTACGTTTTCGTGACCGCGGAGTACAACCACTCCATTCCCGGTGCTCTGAAAAACGCGATCGACTTCGTCCACGCCGAGTGGAACAACAAAGCGGCCGGATTTGTCAGCTACGGCGCGAACAGCGGCATCCGGGCCGTTGAGCACCTGCGGCTGGTGCTGGCGGAGCTTCAAGTGGCCACCGTACGGGCGCAGGTGGCGCTCGATTCCTACGCCGACTTCGAGAATTACTACGACTTCAAGCCCACCGACCGGCACGAGGGACTTCTCGACGACGTCTTCGACCAAGTGATCGCTTGGGGTACGGCGCTCAAGCAATTGAGGTAGGCGCCGCGGAACGGCCACCACTAGATCCTGCTGGTCACCGGTCCGGCCTCTCCATCGCACGGGTTGTGGTTTCCGCGCCGTAAATGAAATGCGCCGACCTGGCAGATGAATCCCGCAGCGTTGGCGGCTCCCACCGGATGGCTCACCTGTCGTTGTCCGCGGAGCATGTCTTCCATCCACGGGCGACGAGTTCCAGCGAATGCATGTGGTGGTTCGCGTCGTCTACCGGGGTGGACAGGATGAGTTCATCTGCATCCAGAACCCGGGCGACTTTCTCGAGCCGGCCGATGACCGTCTCTGGCGCGCCGACGGCACTATGGGCGCGTAGTGCGTGCAGGAATGGTTCCTCTTTGGGGGAGACCATATGCTCGGCTGCGGCGGCCGGAGTCGGCAGCGGTGCAGGGCCGGCACCAAAGGCTCCGATCGCTGCCATCGTCAGGTGGAAGGGTAGAAGCAGCCGCTCCGCTTGGGCGTCCGTATCGGCGCAGACTGTGGTGACACTGACCATTACCCGTGAAGCTTCTGCCCACAGGGAGGGCCGGAACGCTGTGCGGTAGCGTTCGATGGCCTCCGCCGCGCTGTCCGGCCTGATGTGGTGGGCGAAGGAGAGAGGAAGCCCAAGTTCGGCCGCGAGCCCTGCGCCCTCGACGCTAGAGGCCAGCATCCAGGGCTCTGGAGCCTCCGGTCGATCGGCCATTAGGCGGAGAACCTCCGCCACATCGGCCGCATACTCTTCGCGTGTCGGCATGTCCCTTTCGCGGCGTAGAGCGCGGATGGCGGCCTTGTCGAAGGTGCCCGGCCCCCGGCCGATGCCTATATCGATTCTGCGCGGGTGGAGGAGCGTCAAGGCACCGAACTGCTCGGCGACGGACAGCGGTACGTGGAATGGCGCCAGGACTCCGCCCGAACCCACTCGGATGCGCGAAGTCACGGCCGCCGCGTGGGCGATCATCACCGCCGGTGGAAAATCCGCCATTCCCGGAGCGCTGTGATGTTCGGGATACCAGATACGGTGATATCCGAGGTCATCTGCGGCGGCGGCAATGGCTGTCATGTCAGACATCTTCTCCGACAGGCTTCGGCCCGCTTCGATCACGGGCAAGGCCAGCACGGATAGCGGTATTTCAATCATAGAATGAACTCACATCCATCTTGGCGGCCCCGGCGTCGTACGTCCGGGGCCGACTGTGTACAGGCCGGATCAGCCGTGTATAAGGTCGAATTCTTCCCACGGGCCAGTGGTGGCGCGGTTGGCGACGAGGGGCTTCGTGCCAGCGCCATCGGCGCTGACGTAGCCGTTGTTCACGCCGGCGCGGAGGCTGACACTGCCGTCGCCATGATGGACGACGGTGAATTTCTGAGCCGCGCCGATCGTGGTGCACTCACCATCGGCGATGTCCGCGGTGATACCGCCAAGGTAGCCGAGCGGCGCCTGCTGGAATTGCGACTGCAGGCTCGTGGAGGTCGAGCCGTCCACCTGGAAGCCGCCGGGCTCGGACGGTAGGAGTCCGTCACATCCACGGCCGATCACGCCGAAGCGTACTGAATCATCGGCGTTGCCGCTAATGGTGAAATCCTGGACACCATTGACCGCGAATCCGTAACCCATATGGGTGCGGCCGAAGCCGGCGAGCTGCCCGTCGTCCTGGCTGTCACCGTCGATGGCGGTCGATATCGAGGCGTCACCCAGCCTCAGGATCGCCCGCGTTGACCCGGTCGGCAGACCCTGCGTCTGCAGGACCTGCTTCGGCGCGGTGAGTTTCACGGGGTTATGCAACGTGAAAACCGCTCCCGGGTAGAGGATGGCCTCGGCGCCCATGCCCTGTGCATTCTTATCTGTCAGCCTTTCTCCTCGGCCGGTCCCGCCGCCAGCGCCGTGATCTGCTTAACCGGTGTGACTCGGCGAAAATAGCCTCTCGGCGGCCGTAACGGATCTCAATCGATCGCTCATGAACGTAGGGTCAGACTTTCGTGGCCGATCGCACTGCGGCATTAGCCCGCCCGACGCCGCCGATACGTCGACGTCATCAGGCCCGGCTGAGGGCCGCCGAGCTGGGCCGGTCCCGAGGTGGGTCGATCAGCAAGATCCACCTGCCCACCGACCGCCGACGCGTTACCGGAAGCTGCCCGGTCAGGTAGGAAGAAGGGCGTGCCGGATTCAAAGATTGTCGTGTCCAGAGGGGAACTGTGGCTTTTCCGCGCGGCGACTGGATTGTTCCGAGGCCCGGTCGCGCGGGTGGGCGCGGCCGTGGGTCGTGCCGCGGGAGCACTGCCGAAGATCGCGCTCCGCTCCGGCCTGCGCGGGGCGCGTCGGATGCCGGGGTACAGCGCACGGGTCGTGACGAAGGATCCGATCGATGTCGCCCGTGGTGAGGTGGTGCTGCGCCAGGTCGACGTCGAGCTGGCCGGAGTTCTGCCGTTGGTGCTCGAACGCACCCATGTGTCGTCCTTTCGGGCGGGCTCCTCGTTCGGCGCATCCTGGGCATCGACGCTGGACCAGCGGCTGGAGCTCGACGCGGAGGGCGCCTGTTTCGCGGCAGCGGACGGGATGGTCCTCGTCTATCCGCTGGTCCCCGCATCGGGTGCGCCGGTCCTGCCCTCGGCCGGCCCGCCGTGGCCGCTGACCCGCCACGGCGACGGCGGCTACGCGATCACCGACCCGAAGAACGGGACCGTCCTGAGGTTCACGCCGGACGCGGGACGTACGGTGCTGGCGCTGTCGGCGATCATCGATCGCAACGGCAACCGGATCGACCTCGACTACGCCGGTACGACCCTGGTCCAGATCCGGCATTCCGCTGGATACCGGATCGAGGTCGAGACCGACGGCGGTCGGGTGACCGCCCTGCGGCCGGCCTCCGGCGACGGTGCGACCGCCCTGCCCACTTTCGCCCGGTACGGCTACGACGACGATGGCAGGCTGACCGAGGTATATGACTCGGCCGAGCGTCCGCTGCGCTTCGACTACGACGACGATGGC
Source organism: Actinoallomurus acaciae (assembly GCF_042429965.1). NCBI lineage: Bacteria > Bacillati > Actinomycetota > Actinomycetes > Streptosporangiales > Thermomonosporaceae > Actinoallomurus > Actinoallomurus acaciae. The sequence continues at coordinate 10,616 of NZ_JBHLZP010000070.1, read as the reverse complement.
AGGCTGACCGGCTGGACCGACCGTAACGGACACTGGTACCGCTATGAGTACGACGAGTACGGGCGCGGTGTCCGTGGCCGTGGTCCGAACGGCTTCCTCGACGCCGCCCTCACCTACGCGGACCGCCTCACGACCGTGACCGACTCGCTCGGCCGGCGGACGCGGTACCACCTCAATGAGCTGGGACAAGTCGTCACCGAGGTCGATCCCCTCGGCCATGTCACCAGGTCGGAATGGGACCACCACGACCGGCTGTTGTCCCGCACCGATCCGCTCGGCCACACGACCCGTTACGCCTACGACGACGCGGGAAACCTGTGCGGGATCACCCGCCCCGACGGGCGCGAGGTCGCCGCCGTCCACGACGCGCGGGGCCTGCCGGTCGAGATCACCGATGTGGACGGCACGGTGTGGCGTCAGCGGTACGACGACCGCGGCAACCTCGTGGCAGTGACCGACCCCACGGGCGCGGCGACGCGGTACACCTACGACGAGCGAGGCGGCCTGTCCGCGATCACCGATCCGCTCGGGTCGGTGACCCATATCGCCAACGACACTGCCGGCCTGCCGATCTCGATCACCGACCCACTGGGCGGCACGACGCGCTGTGTCCGCGACCCGTACGGGCGGATCGTCACGGTCGTCGACCCAGTGGGCGGCGTCGCCCGGTTCGACTGGACGATCGAGGGCAGACTCGTCTCCCGGGTGCTGCCCGACGGCTCGGCCGAACGCTGGGCGTACGACGCCGAGGGCAACCCCGTCGAACACGTGGACGCCTCGGGAAACGTCAGCCGCACCGAGTACGGCCCCTTCGACGTGCCCATCGCGTGGACCGCACCCGGCGGCGCGCGTACGGAGTTCGGCTACGACACCGAGTTGCGCCCACGCACCGTCACCGGCCCACAGGGGCTCACCTGGCACTACGCCTACGACGAGGCCGGCAATCTGGTGCGCGAGACCGACTTCAACGGCCGCGTCGTCGGTTACCGTTACGACGCGGCGGGACGGCTCACCTCGCGGATCAACGGCGCCGGTCAGACGGTGCGTTACACGCGCGACCGGCTGGGCGACGTCATCGAGCAACGCGCCGGCGACGCGCTCACGACGTTCGCCTACGACCCGGCCGGGCGGCTGGTCCGCGCGGTGAACGCGGACGCCGACCTGCGATTCGAGCGGGATCCGGCCGGGCGGGTCGTCGCCGAGGTGTGCGATGGCCGTCGCCTCACGTGGGACCACGACGCACTCGGCCGACGCGTCCGGCGTCTCACCCCGTCCGGTGCCTCGTCCGACTGGCGCTACGACGCGGCGGGCCGGCCGGCCGTCCTCCACACGGCGGGCCGCTCGGTCCGGTTCGACCACGACCCCGCTGGTCGCGAGGTCAGGCGGAAGTTCGACGCCGGCGCGACGCTGCTCCAGACGTGGGAGCCGTCCGGGCGGCTGCGCCTCCAGGAGCTGTGGGGCGGCACCAGCGGGGAGTCGCCGCGGACGGCGTCCGGTCGGCTGCTCCAGCACCGCGCCTACTCCTACCGGCCCGGCGGCGGCGTCACCGGCGTCACCGACCGTACGACCGGCCGGAGGCGGCTTGACCTGGACGCCGACGGAAGGGTCACCGGGGTCCACGCGGCGGAGTGGACCGAACGCTATGCCTACGACGAGTCCGGACGACCCACGGACGCCTCCTGGCCGGAAGACGACGAGGCGCTTGGCGGCCGGACGTACACGGGCACTCTGCTGCGCTCGGCGGGAGGCATCCGGTACGAGTACGACGGCCAGGGCCGCGTCGTCCTCCAGCAGCGCAGACGCCTGTCGGGTAAGCCGCTGACCTGGCGCTACGAGTGGGACGCCGACGACCGTCTCCGTACCGTCACCACACCCGGCGGGCAGCGGTGGCGGTATCGCTACGACGCGCTCGGCCGCCGGATCGCCAAACAGCGGCTCGGCCCGGACGGACACACCGTCGTCGAGCAGACCGGCTTCACCTGGGACGACGTCGTGCTGGCCGAACAGACGCACGTCGTGTCGCCCGAGGCCACCGCGTGCGTCACCACGTGGGACTACAACCCCGACGGCTTCCGGCCGCTCATCCAGCGGGAACACGCCGCCCAGCCGCGAGAGGGCGGCGGCGAGCGCTGGTACGGCATGGTCACGGACCTCACGGGTTCCCCCACCGAGATGGTCACCGCCATCGGCGAACTGGCGTGGACGCACACGCCCACGCTCTGGGGCCTGGGACGCCCACGCGGCTGGGACGGCGTGAGCTGCCCGCTGAGGTTCCCCGGCCAATACCACGACGACGAGACCGGCTTCCACTACAACCACCAGCGCTACTACGACCCGCGCACCGGGCGCTACCAGTCTCCAGACCCGCTCGGCCTCGCCCCGCAGCCCGACCCGCACGCGTACGTCCTGGACCCGATGACCTGGGCCGATCCGCTCGGCCTGGCGCCCTACTCAGAGCGCCTCCGCGAGATCGCCTTCAAGATCGGCCGGTGGAAGGACCCGCTTTGGTACGTGGGGACGAAGCTCGCGCAACGGGACAGTCGTTCGCTGGTGCGCATCCTCGGCGGGGCGGCGCCCGAGCCGAACGCGACCGTGGCCGACCTGCTCAAGCTACGCGCCGGGAATCCGGCCTTCGGCACGAAAGTGGAAAACGCCCAGAGCCGCTCGGACACGGACCTGCTGCGATCGGTCTTCCAGCCGCAGGACGGGCAGTACATGTCCGTGCAGCCCGTCTATCCGGACGCCATCCTGGAGGGCAACCACCGACGCCGGGAACTGCTGGAACGCGCGCGAGACCCCGACTCAGAGATCGGATGGGACACTCCGGTGTTCATCCTCAACTTCAAGGCGGACTGATGCGCATGTTCGGACGCCGCCGCCGACGCCGGTGGCCCAGTGTGGACCTGTACGTGCCCGGCGGCCGAGGAGACATCAAGACGCTGTCCGTGCCGCGGCTCGAAAGCCTCATGTCGGCCGCTCCCGAGCACGGGTGGAGCGCTGTCGGCCGACCGTCCTGGCTCGACGCGAACCGGCACGACATCCGATCCCTGCTGATCGTGATCGTGGGCACCGCCGAGCCGCCGGTGTACCGGTGCCTCGTCACCGCCGTGCTCGGCGACGGCTCCGGAGGAGCCTTCACCCTCGACGTGTCGCCCGCCGACTTCGCCGCCCTGCCGGACATCACGCCGGCGGAGTCGACCAGGCTGGCACACCTTTATCTCGCGTCGTTCCCACCGCTGGACCTCGATCCCGCGCAGCAGGAATCGTGGGAGGAGGAGTAGCGAACGCTCAGGCCGGCTCCCCGCCGAGCCGGACGCCGGGGGAGGTCGAGGTGAGGTAGAGCTCGCCGCGCTCGTTGGCCTGCACGGCCATCTGGAAACCGTCCGCCGCGTGCCGCACCCATACGTACAGCCCCTGCGGCCGGGCGTCGGTCAGCACGACGAACCCGTTGCCGGTCCACCACGCCAGCAGGGCGTCGAGGCAACGGCCGTACTCCTCCGGCGGCACGCCACGGATGCGGTAGTCGACCGAGGCGACGAACCACTCCACCGGCCCGTCGTCGGCGGGCTCGTCACATGGCACCGGGCCACCGGCGACACGCTCGGCCCGCGCCCGCGCAGGCAGGCACGCGAGGGCCGAACGGAGGTTGTCCTCGACACGGCGGGTGGCCTGCTCCAGGTTCACGATGTCGCACCCTTTCAGAAGGCCGGCAGACCAGCCGCGATCCGGCCGATGTTGACCAGCGTGATGCTGCCGGGAACGAAGTACGAGCTATGCGCCCGGACCGAGTCGATCAGTTTCCAGGACGGGTCCGGGGAGGCGAACCGCGGTTCGAACGCCCTACCGCCGAACGCCGGATCGGCCGACTGCGGGCCGAAGATTCGCAGCCCGCGCACGGGGTCGTTCCGTGCGATCACCGTGTGGACGTGCGCACCGACGTCGTCGGCGGCCACCCCCGTCAGGCGCAGTGCGTGGGCGTGCTCGACGCCGACTCCCAGGCCCGCGACGAACACCACGTCGTCGGCGTTGAGCCCGACGTCTCTCGCCGTGACCCCCGCGACGAGCGCGCCGTAGCTGTATCCCACCACGGTGTTGTGCGACGGCGATCCCTCGTGCGTGGCCCGCAGGCCGTCCAGGAACCGGCCGAGATCGGCCTTGGCCCCATCCGCGTACCGAGTGTGCAGCGCCTCCGGCACCAGTGACTGCGGAGCGCGGAAGTCCGCCCAGTTGATCACTGCGGTCGAGGGCGAACCGGCCTTCGCCGCCGACAGCGCGATCGCATCGATCTTCTCGATGGCGCTGCGCTGACGGCCGAGCCGGGAGAAGGTGCCCGGTACGAAGGTCACCACGTTCGCGGCGGTGTCCGGGTTGCCCACTGAGATGATCACACGTCCGGTGCCCTCCGTACTGAACAGCAGCAGGTACGGGCGGGGGTGCGCGAGGCTCGGAGGCTTCGCGAGCCGCTCCTCGATGGCGTGTACGCCCGCCAGCTTGTCGTTCAGCGTCTTGAGCCGGCTTGCCCGCCACCCTCCGTCGTACCATCGCTCCGCGACGAGCCGATCGCGTTCGGCGGTCAACCGGGTCTCGGCCTCTGCGAGCAGGGATCGGTTCATCCGGTCTCTGGTCACCGCAGGCAAACCGTCGAGCGCCAGCGAATTCTCAGAGCTCCTGGCAAAAGCGGCCTCGGCCTTCACCACACCGGTACGGGGTGCCTCGTGCAGAAAGGGTCTCACCCTCCGGAAAACACCCAGCAGACGCTTCACCCCATCGGCGGCGGCTCTGCCCTCGGCGCTCACCGAGACCCTCCTTCTGTCACGCCCGCCGACCGCGGCGGGGATATCTGATCGAGGCCTTCCGGGCAGAAGTCCCAACGGTTCTGAGGTCCCACGATCTTCTCGCACGAGTACGGTCCGCGCGGTCTCCGCCCAGCCGCAGCGGATGGACGATCGCTGAACGGATCGGTGACCATAGCCCGGACAAGACCCAGCGGCCGCTCGACCATGCGGCCTGGGTGGGGTACGGACGGGCCGAGGGAACTACGGCGTCGGGAGCATCGAGTGGCCGGTGCGCACCAGGATGTCGTCGCCGGTCACGGTGCGTAGCCGACCGAGCGTACGGCTGACCGCGGAATTCCGCTTTACCCGGAATGGCCGGTCCGCTACTACGCCTGGGTGTTGGTCGCCCAGACCGCGTTGTGGCCGTCGTATATCACCATGTTGGAGTCGGCCTGGAGGACCAGCGTGGCATTGGCGTGGCCGTAGGTCCCTGAGGCCCAGACCGCCGTCCGCTGTCCGGCGTAGATGACCAGGTTGCCGTCGGTCTGGAGCTCGCAGTAGGCCCCGGACCGGTGTGTTCCGGAGGACCAGATGATCTTGCCGCTCTTGTTGCGCAGCACGAGGTTCCCGCCGCGCTGCATGGTGAGGGCGATGACATTCGTCCGCCACGTGTCGCCCGCGTGGAGGTCCAGCGTGGAGTGGACCTCAAGAGCGTAGGGCGCTCCGCCCGACTTCGGCAGCTCGCTCGACGGCACGCTGTTGGCGCTCAGCCGACTGGCGGACGAGCCGGATGAGCTGGACGAACCTTTCTTGGCCGAACGCTTGGACTCGGCGAGCGTCTTGCTCTTGCCCTTGGGCTTGGCGCTGGGCTTGGCCTTCGCGGATGCCGACGGTGACGCGGAGGAGGAGGTGGAAGGGGATGCGGTGGCCGACGGCGAGGCGGGGACGAACGCGCCCGGCGGCTGCTGACCGCCGCCCGGCGCGAGCATGTTGCCCGCGGCGTCGGTCCGTTGTTTCTCGTGATCGTGCGAGCCCCGCCCGACCAGCAGGATCGGGATCGCCAGCAGAATGGCCCCGCCGATCCCGGCGGCGGCCAGCACGGGCTTCTTGGGCCGGCCGGGAGGCATCCCGCCGTCTTTCGTATCGGGATCCACAGCCGTCGGCGAAACGGGCTCGGACTCCTTCGCCTCCGCCGCGGCCGTGGATTGCGCCCCGGCGTCGCCGGCCTTCTCCTTCAGGTCGGCGCCCGTCTCGCCGGCGGCGGGAGTACCGCTCTTCGCCGCCGACGTGGAACCCGCCGTGACGAGTTCCGAGGCGGCGTTGATGTCCACATTCGGCAACTCGACCGACCGGCGGACGCCGAGCTGATCCGTGCGTTCGTCCGATCCAGATCGCGAAGACGCGCCCGTCTTCTCAACGGTGCCCGTGTCAGTTTCCGTACGGCGGTGATGCTTCGGCTGACGCGGCATCGGGGTGGCCGCCTTTCTGTCCGTGGAAGGCGGCCGACCTCCGCCGACACGCCCCTGTCGCGGGACCGCACGACGTTGCGCGGCGCGCACTCAGACCGTACCGAGGCGGCTCGGCAGAACGTCACTCTTACTTTTTCATACGAGCGCGACGGAATTCGGGTTCATTGCCGCTTTCGTCGGCGGGTACGAGCCCGGCGAACATAGGGACAGGCCGTCACGCGGCGAAGGGTGATATGCGGAGTCGTGGGCCTGAATGGCCAGACAGAGTTCATCCCCGACACCACGGGCTGGGAGATCCCGATCGGGCCGGTCGCCGCTTCCGGCGTGACAAAGACCCGCCCGGATCGATGTGAACACTGACCGCTGAACCCCGGGGATGCTGAGACATCAACCCGTGGGGGGCGTGGGGGGCGAAGCCCTCCACAGCGGGGGTTCCAGGGGGTCGCCCCCCTGGGCAGAAACAGTGTCCGAGGCTGGACACGAACCAAACGCACATGCCTTCGTCCTCAGCAAGTCGTTCCTGCTCGGGAAGTGGTGATCCCCGATGTCGAACGACCAGCGCACTGATGTATCGGCGACGCGTTGTATCCGCCTGACAACGGCGATCAGTGTGCAGTACCGGCGTGGAGCTCGGCGATGAGATGCGGCAGGACTTGTTCCTCTTCGACGCGCACGCCGCGTTCGGCCATCACCGTGGCCAGTGACGGATCCCACGGAGTAGGGGCGGGACGGCCCGCGAGGGGTGTGTCGGAGGCCGCTTCGAGGTAGGCCGCGGCATCGTAGCGCCACGGCCGCCAGCCGATGCGGCTGCGGACAGCGGCGGCGATCGCGACTCCGCCCCAGTCGAAGTCGCCGTGGTACGCGAACTCGGCGGAGCCTTCGGCGAGGAGTTCCAGCAGGCGCCAGACCGCGGCCGACGGACGCCCGTTGCAGCAGACAAGGGGTGGGCAGGACAGGCCGAGTGCGTCGGCCGCCGCTGTTAGCACCACGGGATTCTCGCAGATGCGGACCAGGCCGGCGCGCATCGGAGCGGGGTGTCGGCGAAGCTGGCGCAGGGTGAGCGACACCGGTTCGCCGCGCATGGCTGCGAGCATCCGGCCGGTCGCGGTGCCGCTGTCTCCGGGCAGGCCCAGGCAGAGCACGGTCGAGGACAGCTCGTCCAGGTGCACGCCGACCGCGGCCCAGGTGTCGCGGCGGGACTCGGCGCCGCCGTCCGCGCGGAAAGGCAGGCCCGCGATGGCACGGGCGCAGGAGACGGCGAGCGTGGCGAGGGGCTGCCCGTCGTCCAAGGCGTGCGCGTTGCCGCAGGTCTCGGCGGAGAACCGGCCGAGGGGGACGCCGGCGGCGGGCAGACCACGCACGACGGCGGCGAGGCGCCGCAACAGCTCGGCGGCCTCGCCGGGGCCGATCGTCAGGCGGCGGACGAGGCCGGAGGAGTCCAGCCGGTCACGCCATTCGGCGAGTTCGGGGCGGGAGCCGAGCGCCTCGTCCAGCCGGGCGAAGGCCGAGGCCCAGGCGGCGGCCAGATCGGCCTGCTCCCGTGCCACGTCGCGGACCGGGCCGTCCAATGCCTCCACGGCGGCGGCCAGCCCGCCGGGTGAGACGCCGCTCGTCCGCAGGACGCGGTCGACCTCGGCGAGGGACACCGACAGCGACGCGCCGGTGCCGGCGCGGCGCCCCAGGAGGAGTTCGACCGCGCGTCGCTGGGACGGGGTGGCCCCGGCGAGGGTGACGGTTCCGGTGAGAGCACCACCGCGTTCGAGCCGTTGCCTGACCCGCTTGACCAGCCAGGTCGTGTCGGCCCCGCCCAGCAGCCGCCGTAGGCGGTCGGCGTCCGTCATTCGAACAGGTCCCCCTGTCCGGCTGCGGACTCAAGCTCCGGCAGGTCGGCGCGGACGCGCTCCCGGCCGTCCCAGCGCCACGGCGTCACCAGGACGGCGTCGATGCCGTCGCGTCGGGACAGCTGGCAGATCGATAGACCGGGCACCTGCGGGTAGCAGCCCCATTCGCGTTCACTGGTCATCACCACGTCCATGTCGAAGGTGGCGAGCAGCCCAAGGCACTTGGCGCGAGAGTCGTCGTCCACACCGGCGAACGCCTCGTCCAGCGCGACGAGCCGTGGCGCGTGCGGGTTGCCGGCCGACTTGTAGTGCGCGGACGCGGCGGCGAACAGCGGGACGGACGCGGCGAGCACCCGTTCGCCGCCCGACGCCGGTCCGGTCGCCGGACGCCACTGCCCGTCCTGGAGCCGCTGGATCGCGAACGCGTGCCAGGACCGGTAGTCCAGCGCCCGGGTGAGCTGCTCGGTCCAGCCGGACGGGGGGTTGTCGGCGTGCTCGCGGGCGATCTGCTCCTGCAGGAACCGGCCGACGGCGGCGCGGTCGTCCACCGACCAGGCGTCGATGGTCTGCCGCAGCTTCTCCCGGACGCGCTCCAGCCCGTCCGGGGCGTCCTTCGCGGGCTTCCAGACCAGCCGTAGGCGCATCCCGGTGGACGTCGGCCGGGACGTCAGCTCGGCGTTCATCTCCCGCACCTCGTCCTCGGCGGCGGCGATGAGCTCCTGGAGGGTGCCGGCGACCTCGTTCAGCAGGTGGTTCTCCAGGATCTCCCGCTCGCGGGCGGACAGCAGCCGGGCCCGGTGCTCCGTCTCGGTCTCCAGCGCGTTCGCCAGGCCGGGAACGTCCCGGCTGCGGCCCTGGAACAGGATGTCCACGACGATGATCCCGTCGTGCAGGGTCAGGCCGACCGAGTGGCCGTGCCGGGACATCGCGTCCGACAGCAGCTTGTGCTCCTCGGCCACCCTCTTCTGCACGCGGTCCCAGGGGCCGTCGCCGTCGTCGACCGCGTCCAGTTCGGCGTTGACGGAGCGGGCCAGCAGCACGGCGGGACTGGCCGCCCACTCCAGTGCCGGGTCGGGGACGTCCAGGCCGGGCAGCGCGACGCTCAGCAGGCCGGTCGCGGCGAACGCCCGGAACACGGCCACGGCCTCGTCGCGGGCGTCCACCGCCGCGGCGATCTCGTCGAGGAGCCGATCGCGCGTCCCCTGCGCCTTGCCGCGTTCCTCCAGCGCCGATCGTTCCCGCCCGCGCGCCGCCGACTCGGCGTGCTCACGGGTTTCGAGGGTCAGCCTGACCTGTTCGAGCTGCCGGAACAGCTCGTCGACGGCGGCACCCGCCGTCTCGACCAGCGCCCGATGCCGCTCGGCGGCGGTGTCCGCCTGCCCGCGCGCCTCCGTGGCTCGTTCCGCCGCCTCCGCCAGCCGTTCCCGGACGCGTTCAAGCTCCTCGGCGGCCTCACGTGCCGCCTCCTGAGCCGACGACAGCGCCTGCGCGGCCGGCCACAGCTCGGCGAGTGCCAGCCGGTAACCGGTGACCGCCTCGCGTACGTCGGCGAGGGCGCTCTCGCCGGTCGGCAGGCCGACGTCCGAGGCGAACTCGGCGGCCCGTTCGGCAGCCGCCGTAACCTCGTCGCGTCGTTGTTTCGCGACCTCGTCCGCGCGGGTGTGCTCGATGTCGAGTTCGCGCCGCCTGCGGTGTTCCCCGGCGAGCCGGACGTGTGCCTCACGCAGGTCCGTATCGCGCGGGACCCTCCGGTGCTCGGCCGCCAGCGTCTCCCGCCGGGCCGAAAGCTCCTCCAGTTCCGCGACGAGTGCCGCGATCCGGGACCGGGTCTGGGCGAGGTCGTCGCGGAGCCGGGCGACGCGAGCACGGCGGGCGGCCTCGCGGGCGCCCTCGCCGATGAAGCCGGCGCCGTCCTTGTGCCAGGAGCCGCCGAGGACGCCGTTCGCCCACCGGCCGTCCACCGCGACCCAGGTCGGCGCGCCCGGGCCGAGGCCGAGCCCGGCGAGTACGGCTCGTACGGCCTCGTCACCGAGTGCCGCGGCCCCCGGGTCGGCGCGGTCGATGGCGGGACGCAGCACCAGCGCACACGACGGTCCCTGGACGGTCTCGCCGGCCAGTACGAACGTGTCGTCCTCGCCGATGAGGGTGCCGTCCGGCAGCACCCAGGTCCACGGCGGTCGCGGCGGGATTCTGCCCGTCGGCGGTCTGGGCCCATTCCTCCAGCGATGCCAGGACGGCGTCGGCGAAGTCGGTGACGTTCCACAGCGGCGCGCCCGGCCGGTCGGCGCGTGAGCCGCTGCGTGTGTACGGGACGGGCGGCACGTCGTGTCCGCCGGACTCCAGGCGTTCGATCTCGTCGAGGAGCGACCTCTCCGCTTCGCGTTCGGCCCGCAGCCGGGACTGGGCGTCGGCCACCCGCCCGCCGAGCGCCGCGGTCGCCTCGCGGGCGGCGTCGTCCACGGCGGTCGCGGCGGGATTCTGCCCGTCGGCGGTCTGGGCCCATTCCTCCAGCGATGCCAGGACGGCGTCGG
>NZ_JBHLZP010000069.1:0-24219 GCF_042429965.1 Actinoallomurus acaciae | reverse complement strand
GGCTCGGCCTGCAGGCCCGGCGGGATCCGGCCCGCGATGCCCTCGGCCTTCATCCCCGTGGGCCACATGCGGCGCGGCGTCACCTCGACGCCCGGGCGGCTCAGCCGGTCACGGGCGGACGCCGCGCCGGCGTCGGAGACCTCCGCGGAACGGTGGCGGCCGGTGCAGTTGTCGCAGCGGCCGCACGGGACGGCGTCGGGATCGTCCAGCTCGCGGCGGAGGAACTCCATGCGGCAGTCGCCGGTCGCCTCGTAGTCGAGCATGGCGCGCTGCTCGCGGGAGCGCTCGGCCGCGACGCGCTCGTACCGCTCGCGGTCGTAGGCCCACGGCCGGCCGGTGGCGGTCCATCCGCCGCGCACCCGCCGTACGGCACCGTCGACGTCGAGGACCTTCAGCATCATCTCCAGACGGCTGCGCCCCAGGTCGACGCGTGTCTCCAGGGCGGCCGTGGACAGCGTTCCCTCCTCCTCCAGCACGCCGAGCGCCAGGCGTACGACCTGCTCGGCGGGGAAGGCCAGGCCGGCGAAGTACGCCCAGATCTCGCGGTCCTCGGTGCCCGGCAGCAGGATCACCTCGGCCCGCTCGACACCGCGGCCGGCGCGGCCGATCTGCTGGTAGTAGGCGACCGGCGACTGCGGGGCGCCCACGTGCACGATGAAGCCGAGGTCGGGCTTGTCGAAGCCCATGCCCAGGGCGCTGGTCGCGATGAGCGCCTTGACCTTGTTGTCGAGGAGGTCCTGTTCGGCCTGCAGGCGCTCGGCCTGCTCGGTCTGGCCGGTGTAGGCGGCGACGGGGTATCCGCGGTCGCGCAGGAACGCGGCGATCTCGTGCGCCGCCGCGACGGTGAGCGTGTAGACGATGCCGGATCCGGGCAGCTCGGCGAGCCGTTCGGCGAGCCAGGCCAGCCGGTGCTCGGCGCCCGGCAGGTCCACGACGGACAGGTGCAGGCTCTCGCGGTCGAGCGGCCCCCGCAGGACGAGCGTCTCGTCTCCGGCGCTGAGCTGGTCGGCGACGTCGCGGGTCACGCGCGCGTTGGCGGTCGCGGTGGTGGCCAGCACCGGGACGCCGGGCGGCAGGTCGGCGAAGAGCGTGCGGAGCCGGCGGTAGTCGGGCCGGAAGTCGTGACCCCAGTCGGAGATGCAGTGGGCCTCGTCGACGACCACCAGCCCCGCACCGGCCGCGAGCTTGGGCAGCACCTGGTCGCGGAAGTCGGGGTTGTTGAGGCGTTCGGGGCTGACGAGCAGCAGGTCGACCGCGCCGTCCTGGACGTCGGCGAAGATCCGTTCCCAGTCGTCGGTGTTGGAGGAGTTGATCGTGGCGGCGTGGATGCCGGCCCGCTCGGCGGCGGCGATCTGGTTGCGCATGAGGGCGAGCAGCGGGCTGACGATCACCGTCGGGCCGGCGCCGCGCTCGCGCAGCAGGGCGGTGGCGACGAAGTAGACCGCCGACTTGCCCCACCCGGTGCGCTGGACGACGAGGGCGCGTCGTCGCTCGACGACCAGGGCGTGGATCGCGGTCCACTGGTCCTCACGGAGCCGGGCGCGCTCCCCGGCGAGCTCGCGCAGGCGCGTCTCGGCGCGTTCCCTCAACCCGATGTCGTCGACCATGGGTCCTTGGTATCAGTCCCCGCCGTCGGTCGTGACACCCCTCAGCGGATCTCGGCTCAGTGGAGTGCGGCGAGCTCGGGCTGGATGACGGCGTCGAGCAGGCCCGGGAACCGGGCGTCGAGGTCGTCGCGGCGGAGCGTGAGGAGGCGGCGGGCGCCCTGGACACGGGAGTGCGTGATGCCCGCCTCACGCAGGATGCGCAGGTGGTGGGACATCGTGGACTTGCTGACCACCAGGCCGGCGTCGTGCTGGATCTGCCCGCAGGAGGACTCGCCGACGCGGGCCAGCGTGCGCACCGTCGCCAGGCGCGCGGGGTCGGCCAGCGCCGCCAGCACCTTGGGCAGGCTCAACTCCTCCCTCGGGGGGTGGATCGCCTCTTCGCTCACCCGTTAAGCATAGTCAGATCTGCCCTAAGTTCGACTTTCATCGCACTATTGGGTGATCCCGGCCGGGCTCAGCGCTCCGCCTTGAGCATCGCGGACACCGCGAGCCTGCTGGCGTCCTCGATCCGTTGCTCGCCGCCTCGCATCTCGACGTTGCGATCGGAGATGGCGGCGATCAGGAACGTGTGCCCGCCGTTCACCACGCGCCCGATGCAGTTCACGATCCAGGTGCCGTCGTCCACCGTGCGGGACAGCAGGCCGACCTTCACCGCGAAGGTCTCGCCCGGGGCGGAGGCGGCGCTCACGCCCCAGTTCTCATCGGAGGCCACATCGGCCATGAGGCCCAGCACGTACCGGCGGCCGGCGGCGGTGAGCGGGCCGTGCGAGGAGGTCAGCGCGCCCAGGACCCTGATCTGGTCCTGCGCGCTGGTGATGGTCGTGCCCCAGCCGCCGGTGCCGGGCGTCGTGTTCCTCAGGCCCAGTCTCCGGCTCACGGCGTTGAAGCCCGGGTACCCGCCGATCTCGGTGAAGATCGAGGTCGCCGCCTCGTTGCTGCTCACGTGGATCATGGGTTGCGCGAGGCTCTTCTCCGCCGCGGTGAGGCCGCGGCCCTCCTTCTGCGCCTTGAGCAGGAGCCCGATGAGGAACTCGACCTTGATGATGCTCGCCGTGGCGACCCGGACACTCGGGTGGTAGGTGTAGGAGATCCCCGTCGTCCGGTCGCGTATCGACAGGGAGAACCGCGCCGCGTTGGCGCCGAGATCGTCGCTCAGCCTCCGGGTCAGCCGATCGCGCGCGGACGAGGAGAACGTGGGCGACGCCGACGCCGTCACGGTGGGCAGCGGTGTCGACGAGTACTGCTGCGGGCCGGCCTCCGGAGTACCGTTCGAGCACGCCGTCCCGAGCACGAGAACCAGCAGGGCGGCGAGGACGGGCAGACCACGTCTGAGCAGGAAGATCATGGCCCGCGAGCATGGTCGCGGCAATACGGATGTTCGTTAAATCAACCTATGACCTTCCTTAGATCGGCCGCCGGGTCGTGGTGCGACCGGGTCGGCTAGGTGACGTTCTGCAGGATGTCCAGCGACGGCGAGGTCACGTCGCCGTGGCCGGACAGCCGCAGCGTCAGCTCGGTCTCGGCGAGCAGGCACCGCAGCACGTGCCGTACGCCCGCCTCACCCGCCAGCGCCAGCCCGTACGCGTACGGGCGGGCCACCAGCACCGCCTTGGCGCCGAGCGCGAGGGCCTTGACCACGTCCGCGCCGGAGCGGATCCCGCTGTCGAACAGCACGTCGATCTGGTCGCCGACGGCGTGGGTGATCGGCGGCAGCGCGTCCAGGGCGCCGACCGCGCCGTCGACCTGGCGTCCGCCGTGGTTGGAGACGACGATGCCGTCCATGCCCGCGTCGACCGCGCGGCGGGCGTCTTCGGTGTCCTGGATGCCCTTGAGCGCGATCGGGCCGTCCCAGTGCTCCCGCAGGAATACGAGGTCGTCCCAGGTCAGCGACGGGTTGCCGAACAACGCGGCCCAGTGCAGGATCGGGTCGTCCCCCGCGCCGGCGGAGAAGACCGGGTCGGCGAAGTAGTTCTGGTTGCCCAGGCCGCGCAGGAACGGCAGGTAGCCGTTGTCGAGGTCGCGCGGCCGCCAGGCGAGCGTGAACGTGTCGAGCGTGACGACGAGCGCCGTGTAGCCGGCCGCCTTCGCCCGGTCCAGGAAGCTGATCGCCAGGTCCCGGTCGTTCGGCCAGTACAGCTGGTACCACCGCGGCCCGGCCACCTCCGCGACCTCCTCCATCGTGTGCGAGGCGGCCGTGCTCAGCACCATGGTGACGCCCATCGCCTCGGCCGCCCGCGCGACCGCCAGCTCGCCGTCCGGGTGCAGCTGGCGCAGGACGCCGACGGGACCGAGGAGCACCGGGACGGGCAGCGTCTCGCCGAGCACCCGGGTCGTCAGGTCGCAGGTCGTGTGGCCGGCCAGCATGCGTGGCACCAGCCGCCGTCGCCGGAACGCCTCGCGGTTCTCCCGCGCCGTGTCACCCGTGCCGGCCGAGCCCGCGACATAGGCGTACGCCTCGCGCGAGAGCTTCTCCTTGGCCAGGGGTTCGAGACGCGTCAGGTCGGTCGGCAGCGACGGAACGACGCCGGTGAGACCGCTGAGATAGATCTCGTTCTGGAAGTCGGCGTACATGCGGCACTCCCCAGTTCTTAGACGGATCCGCGGTTATCATCCACCATGGGTCCGCGGCACGCCGACGTCCACGGCGCAACCTGTCGGGCCGACCCGTCACAATGACAGTTATGGCACGACGCGGCACGCAGACCCCTCCCCCGCCGGATTTCGAAGAGAACATCGTTGACGTCGATGTCTCAGAGGAGATGCGGGGCAGCTACCTCGAGTACGCCTACTCGGTCATCTACCAGCGGGCGCTCCCCGACGCGCGCGACGGGCTCAAACCCGTACAGCGCCGCATCCTCTACTCGATGAACGAGATGGGCCTGCGGCCCGATCGCGGCCACGTCAAGTGCGCCCGCGTCGTCGGTGAGGTGATGGGTAAGCTGCACCCCCACGGCGACTCGGCCATCTACGACGCGCTCGTACGCCTGGCGCAGTCGTGGTCGATGCGGATGCAACTCGTCGACGGGCACGGCAACTTCGGCTCGCTCGGCGGCGACGACTCGCCCGCCGCGATGCGGTACACCGAGGCCCGCATGTCGCGCGAGGCCGCCCTCATGGTGTCGAGCATCGACGAGGAGACCGTCGACTTCCGGCCCAACTACGACGGCCAGGAGCAGGAGCCGGAGGTGCTGCCCTCGGCGTTCCCGAACCTCCTGGTCAACGGCAGCTCGGGCATCGCGGTCGGCATGGCGACCAACATGGCGCCGCACAACCTCGGCGAAGTGATCGCCGCCGCGCGGCACCTGATCGACAACCCCGAGGCGTCACTCGATGACCTGATGCGCTTCGTTCCCGGTCCCGACCTGCCGACCGGCGGCAAGATCGTGGGCCTGGAGGGCATCCGCGACGCGTACGAGACCGGCCGTGGGATCTTCCGCACCCGCGCCACCGCCCACATCGAGAGCGTCACGCCGCGCCGCAAGGGCATCGTCGTCACCGAGCTCCCGTACGCCGTGGGCCCCGAGCGCGTCGTCTCCAAGATCAAGGACCTCGTCAACGCCAAGAAGATCTCGGGCATCTCCGACCTGAAGGACCTCACCGACCGGCAGCAGGGCCTCCGCCTGGTCATCGAGATCAAGAACGGCTTCCACCCCGAGGCGGTGCTGGAGGAGCTCTACCGGCTGACGCCGATGGAGGAGACCTTCGGCATCAACAACGTCGCCCTCGTCGACGGACAGCCGCGCACGCTGGGGCTGCGCGAACTGCTCCAGGTGTACGTCGACCACCGCATCGACGTCGTACGCCGCCGCAGCCTGTTCCGGCGCAAGAAGCGCGAGGACCGCCTGCACCTCGTCGACGGCCTCGTCATCGCGCTGCTCAACATCGACGAGGTCATCCGGGTCATCCGCGAGAGCGAGGACTCGGCCGAGGCGAAGACCCGCCTGATGGGCACGTTCGAGCTGTCGGAGATCCAGGCGCAGTACATCCTCGACACGCCGCTGCGCCGCCTGACCAAGTACGACCGGCTGGAGCTGGAGAACGAGAAGGAGCGGCTCACCCGCGAGATCGCCGCACTGACCGCGATCCTGGAGTCGGAGACCAAGCTGCGCGCGCTGGTCTCCTCCGAGCTGGCCGAGATCGCCAAGACGTACGGCACGCCGCGCCGCACCGTGCTCCTGGAGTCCTCGGGCCAGACCAGGACGGCCGCCGTGCCGCTGGAGGTCGCCGACGACCCGTGCCGGGTGCTGCTGTCCTCGACCGGTCTGCTGGCCCGTACGACGTCGCTCGAGCCGCTGCCGGGCGAGGGGGCGCGCGCGCCCCACGACGTGATCGTGTCGATCGTGAACGCGACCGCACGCGGCCAGGTCGGCGCGGTGACGAGCGCGGGCCGGCTGATCCGGGTGGACGTCCTCGACCTGCCCGCGCTGCCGACGTCGGCCGCCCCGCCGTCGCTGGCGGGCGGCGCGCCGATGAGTGAGTTCGTCTCGCTGGACAAGGACGAGACGGTGGTCGGCCTGGCGTCACTCGACTCCCCCGGACTGACGATCGGCACCGAACAGGGCGTGGTGAAACGCGTCGCCCCCGACTACCCGAAGAGCGCCGACGAGTTCGAGGTGATCGGCCTCAAGGACGGCGACCGGGTCGTCCGCGCGCTGCAACTCGAGTCCGAGGACCACGAGCTGGTGTTCATCACCAGTGACGCGCAGCTGCTGCGCTTCCCCGCCTCCAGCGTCCGCCCCCAGGGCCGCGCGGCGGGCGGCATGGCCGGCGTCCGGCTGAACGCGGGCGCCCGCGCCATCTGGTTCGGCGCCCTGGACGGCGACCTGGAGTCCCGCGTGGTCACGATCGCGGGCAGCTCCACCGCCCTGCCCGGCACCCAGACGGGCGCCATCAAGGTCGCCGACTACGCCGAATACCCGGCCAAGGGCCGCGCCACCGGCGGCGTCCGCGCCCACCGCTTCCTCAAGGGCGAAGACGTCCTGATCCTCGCCTGGGCCGGCCCGACCCCGGCCAAGGCCTCGGGCATGACGGGCAAACCGCTGGACCTCCCGACCGAACTGGGCCGCCGCGACGGCTCAGGCGTAAAACTCCCGTCCCCGATCACCGCGATCAGCGGCCCGGTCGGCACGTCCTCAGCCGATGCACCGCCCCAGCCTGCGGAGTCGGCGGACTCGGCGGAGTCGGCGGAGTAACCCGCGCGGGTGCGGGCCGGAACGCTCCGGCCCGCACCCGCCGCCATGCTTCACCGCAACCCGCCACCACGCACCAACCCAACCGCCACGCCGACACAGGCAGGCACGCACGCCGACACAGGCAGGCACGCCGACACAGGCAGGCACGGCGGCGCAGGCAGGCACGGCCCCCGAGGACAGAACACGGACTGCCCCAGGTCGGGCCGCCATGCTTCCGGGAAGCCCGCCACCACCCGCCAAGCCGACCCACCGCAGCCGCAGCGACGCAAACAGGCACGGCGGCGCGAGGCAAGACACGGGTAACCCGCCCCGACCTGCCCGGGCCAGAGGCACATCGGCCCGGCGCCACACTTCGCTGAAGCCCGCCACCTGCCCCCGCCAACTCCGCCACGGCCACGCCACGACGGCGCGGGCAGATCCTGCGGCCCCTTGGCGAGACAGGGGTAATCCACCCCAAGCCGGGCCAAAAGCGCATCGGCCCAGCACCACACTTCACTCGGGCCCGCCACCACATGCCGCGCTCACCCGACCATGGCCACGCCACGAGGGCGCGGGCAGATCTGGCGGCCCCTTGGCAAGACAGGGATAACCCGCCTCAAAGCCGAGCCAAAAGCGCATCGGCCCAGCACCACACTTCACTCGGGGGCCCGCCACCACATGCCGCGCTTGCCTCACCACGGCCACAGCCACAGCATTTACAGAACCGACGATCCTCGACAAAACACAGGTAGCCCGCCTCAACCGGACCAAATCGGAAGCGCATCACGCTGCTGCGGCGCAAACAGGCACCGTGGCCCGAGGCAAGGCACGGGTGACACGCCGCCAATCAGGCCGGGCCAAAAGCACGTCACGCCACAACGGCGCGCGCAGACCCGACGACGCGAGGCGAGGCGAGGCGAGGAACAGGCAACCCGCCCCGACCCAGCCCAGGTCACAACCCGCTCCAACCCAGCCCAGGTCAAAGGCACATCGGCCCGGCGCCGCACTTCACTGGAGCCCGGCACCACACGCCGCGCCAACTCCACCACCGGCCACGCCACGACGGCGTGGGCAGGCCCGGCGGCCCTCAGCGCGGCTCGGAGTAACCCAACCCAGGCGGGGCCGGGGGCACACCGGCCCGGATCCGCGCCATGATTCGGCCGAGCCTCGCCCTCGTACACCTGTGCTTGGACCGGTGGTTGGAGACCCGCTGCGAACGCAGGTAGAAGTGGAGGTTTCCGCTCAGCCCCAGCGGCAGCGAGCCGGTGGTCAGGGGAGGCCGTACCGCGCCACGCCCGCCGTAATGGCGCGGGCAGGCATGGCTCTCCAGGGCAATGCACGGCACGGTGACGGCGCACGGCGACACGGCGGCGAGCGGCGGCGCGCCAGCGCGCCAGCACGCCAGCACGCCAGCACGCCAGCACGCCAGCACGCCAGCACGCCAGCACGCCAGCACGCCAGCACGCCAGCAGAGCGTGGCACAGCGCAGAGCGTGGCACAGCGCAGAGCGTGGCACAGCGCAGAGCGTGATACGGCGCTGAGGCAGGGTGCCCCCTGACCGGACGCGATCTTGGTGTGTGCGCCGTCAGTGGGTGCGCGCCGTCGGTGGGAGCGTGTGCCCTGGTCCGGCCGGGCTGGCCCGTTGTGTGGAGCGATGGTCCCACCCCGCCGCCGCGGTCGGTCGACGCCGCGCGCCGGTGGGTCTGGGGGCACGGTCGACGGCGGGTGGCTCCGCGTGTGTGGTGGGGTCAGCGGTGCAGGGGCTGTTCGCCGTCGCGCTGGGCGGGGATCTTCGGCGGCTCGGCCATGGCCGCGATCGCCTCGAGGAGGTCGTCCGGGGTGCCGCCCGGCTCCTCGTAGTGCCAGAAGCGTACGACGCGTTCGGCGGGTAGCGGGAGGCGGAACTCCTTCTCGGTGAAGGTGCCGGCCTCGCACAGGCGGTCGATGATCGGCGCGCTCTCGGGGAGCTCGGCGGCATGTGCCGCGGCGTTGAGCAGCGCGACCGCGCTCCGCGCGTTGCGACCCTCGTCGTGGTCATCGGAACGGTTGAGACGCCACCAGGCGTAACGGCGGAGGCATTCAGCGATCATGAAGGTCTTTCGCACGCCGGTTCTCCTTGAGAAAGCATTCACATAGAGGCATAACGCACAGTAGTCGACTGATCACTTCTTGTCCTCCCGCGTCGCCCGGCGTCGCAAGGATCTACGCACTCTTGCCCATGACCGTACGGATCAGCGGCTCACCGCCCCAGCCGTCGGGCGGCGGGGCACGGCACTCCACGGCACACGGCCGGCGGGCCCTCGCAAAATGACTCCGCCTCCGGGCCCGGCTGCTTGATCGCGCCAGCCGACCAGGTCGTGGTAGCCGTCGGCGGTGAACCCGTGTCCCACACGTACGGTTCCAGGTCGGCCTGGGGACGGCGTCCGTTCGAGGAGTGCGAGATGACATCCGGGAGAGCCGACGGCGAGGGAAAAGCTGGACCGTGGTACCCCGGGCGCGCGCTCCACCGGCCTGCGTGGGCCGCGCCCCGCGAACGTCGTGGTTTCGGTGGAGACGCCCGCGTCAGTCTGGCGGCCGGCTGGGCGGCGACGCGCTTACGCCTGCCGAGTGTGGGAGCGTCCGCCGAGAGGACAGGTCGGTCGACGGTGATGATCCACAGGCCCCGAATCAGGAAAACCGCCCCGAGGGTCAGGCCAGGTCGGCGAGGCCTTTGCGGTACGCGTACGTCACGGCCTGGGCGCGGTCGCGTAGGCCGGCCTTGGCGAAGAGGTTGTTGATGTGGGTTTTGACCGTGGCCTCGCTGATGAACAGCTCGCGGGCGATCTCGGCGTTCGAGCGGCCCGCGGCGATCAACGTCAGGACCTCGGCCTCGCGCTGGGTCAGGCCGTCCGGCAGGTCTCTCCGGCGGCGGCGGGACGGCTGGCCGCCGGTGGCCAGGGCGTCGACCAGGCGGCGCTGGACCGACGGGTCCAGCTGGGCGTCGCCGCCGCGTACCGCGTCGATCGCTCGGGCGATCTCGTCCGCGCCCGCGTCCTTGGTCAGGTAGCCCCGGGCGCCCGCCTGGAGGGCGGCGAAGACCGACTCGTCGTCGCTGTACGTCGTCAGGACGACGATCTGCACCGCCGGGTACTCCGTCTTGATGCGCCGGGTGGCCTCGACGCCGTCCACGCGTGGCATGCGGAGGTCCATCAGGACCACGTCGGGGCGGTGTTCGGCGACCAGGCGCAGGGCCTCCTCGCCGTCCCCCGCGGATCCGACGACCTCCAGGCCCGGCAGCAGGCCGAGCAGCAGCACCAGCCCGTCGCGTACGACGGTCTGGTCATCGACCACCAGGACGCGCGTCACAGTGGTACCCGCAGCAGCACCTTGAACCCCTCTTCCACCGGACCCGCCTCCAGTGTGCCGCCGATCAGCTCGGCGCGCTCACGCATTCCGACCAGACCGTATCCCCCGCCGCTCCCCGCGAGCGGGCCGGGCTCCCCGCCCGCGTCGGTGACCTCCAACTCGCACCACCCGTCGATGTAGCGCAGCGCGACCATGACCGCCGCGCCCGGCGCGTGCTTGCGGGTGTTCGTCAGCGCCTCCTGCGCGGTGCGGATCACGGCGAGGCTCGCCTTCGCCTCCAGTTCCCGGGGCTCGCCCTCGATCTTCAGCTCGCAGACGGCGTCGGCGAGGAGCCGGTGCTCGTCGGTGAGCTCGCGCAACACCACGTCCATCGGCGGGATGTCGCCGCGCAGGGTGGCGAGTGCGCGCCGCGTCTCCTCCAGGCCGCTGCGGGCCAGGCCGCGGGCGCGTTCGACCCGGCCGAGCGCCTCGTCCATACGGCCGCTGACCATGAGCAGCCGCGCCCCCTCCAGGTGGACGAGCTGGGCGGACAGCGAGTGCGCGAGGATGTCGTGGATCTCCCGGGCGATGCGGGAGCGCTCGGCCAGGATGAGGTTCTGCCGCTCGGTCTGCCGCGCCGCCTCGCGCATGTGCCCCGCCCGGATGCCGACGAACATCCCGAGCATCCCGACGATCGTCCACAGCTCCCCGGCCGGACGCCCCTGAACGAGAACGCCGACCAGCATGCCGACCGACCCGACCACGGCCACGGAGCCGGAGCGCGGCAACGAGGCGGCCGAACCGGTGAAGCCGACGCAGGCCAGGATCAGGGTGCTGCTGGGGCCTTTCGCCGCCCCGATGTACAGCGCGGCGCCGATGCCGGCGCCGACCAGGAAGAAGATCCAGCCGTACTCCGAGGAGCGCCACCGCATGACCAGCCCGAGGATGAAGCATCCGGCCCCCGCGAACGCTCCTCCGGCGATCCACAGGTCGGTGCCTCGCAGCCCCGTGTACGGCGGGCCGGAAAGTCCCTGGGCGTTCAGCATCGCGTACAGGAACCAGACCACGCCGGCGAAGACGAGGCCGACCCGCAGGAACCGGCCGTCTCGCCAGGGCCCCTCGGCGGGGTCCGGCGAGGCGGCGGACCGGCATGCCGGCCCCAGCCAGGCGACGAACCGGCTCCGAAACTCTGCCATCACGGTTGAACGCTAACCCTGCCCGGGAGTTCACGGGACCGCCAGCCGATGACCGCGTTCTGGGCGAGCAGCCAGGCCGCGACCGAGATGAGCACCGTTCCACTGCCGGGCCGGGCTCCCGCCGCGTACCCGATGGCGTACAGACCACCGCGTACGACGATGGACGCCACGAACACCCCGAAGGTCGCCCAGGTCCCCCGGCTCCACAGGGAACCGTCCGCCTCTCGCCACACGCGCATGGTCGCCCCGAGGCCGAGCCCGAGCAGCAGAGCCGCGACGACCTCGGCGGCGAGCAGGCCGGCGCTGAGCTCGGCGTGATGCGTGTCGATCAACCTGCCCTGCGCGATGCCGATGACGCCGATGACGAGCGGAATCACCAGCAACCGCCGTTCATCGACCCGCCGCCGGGTGAACCGGCGCACGATCACGAGTGCGACGACGGCGACGATGATCAGTCCATTGAGAGCCTCATGCATGGTCTCAACGGTAGGAATCGCCGGGCCCGTACGGATCGCCGCGCGGATGGAGCTTGCCCGGCTCCACCCTCGGGTGGAGCCGGGTCAGATGTCGATGCGGGCCTCGTCGAGCTCGGAGGCGCCGCCGGAGATGAACTCGCGGCGTGGGGCCACCTCGGAGCCCATCAGCAGGTTGAAGATGCCCGAGGCCTCTTCGGCGTCCTCGATGCGGATGCGGCGAAGCATGCGGTGACGCGGGTCCATCGTGGTCTCGGCCAGCTGGTCGGCGTCCATCTCACCGAGGCCCTTGTAGCGCTGGATGGGTTCCTTCCACCGGACCGAGCGGCGTTCGAACTCCACGAGCTTCTTGCGAAGCTCCGCGTCGGAGTAGGTGTAGACGTGCTTGTCCTGGCCCTTTTTGGGGTTGGTCAGCTCGATGCGGTGCAGCGGCGGCACGGCGGCGAAGACGCGGCCCGCCTCCAGCATCGGACGCATGTAGCGGTGCAGCAGCGTCAGCAGCAGGCAGCGGATGTGCGCGCCGTCGACGTCGGCGTCGGCCATCAAGATGATGCGGCCGTAGCGGGCCGAGTCGAGGTCGAAGGTGCGGCCCGAGCCGGCGCCGAGGACCTGGATGATCGAGGCGCACTCGACGTTTTTCAGCATGTCGGCCACGGAGGCCTTCTGCACGTTGAGGATCTTGCCGCGGATCGGCAGCAGCGCCTGGAACTCGGAGTCGCGCGCCAGCTTGGCGGTGCCGAGCGCCGAGTCTCCCTCGACGATGAACAGCTCGCTGCGGTCGTCGGCGGTGCGGCAGTCGACCAGCTTGGCCGGGAGCGCGGAGTTCTCCAGGGCGCTCTTGCGGCGCTGGTTCTCTCGCTGCTGACGGGCGGCGATGCGCGCCTTGGAGGCCGAGACGACCTTCTCCAGCACGGCGCGCATCTGCTGCTTCTGGCCGCGCTTGGGGTTGTCGAACGCGTCCTTCAGCTCACGCGCGACGACCTGGGAGACGATGCGGGTGGCCGCGGAGGTGCCCAGAACCTCCTTGGTCTGGCCCTCGAACTGCGGCTCGGGCAGGCGTACGGTCACGACGGCGGTGAGGCCCTCGAGGACGTCGTCCTTGATGACCGGGTCGTCGCCGTTCTTCATCAGCTTGGTGGCGCGGAGCTGGTCGTTCAGCACCTTGACCATGGCCCGGTCGAAGCCGGCGACGTGGGTGCCGCCCTTGGGCGTGGCGATCACGTTGACGAACGACCGGGTGATCGTCTCGTAGCCGGTGCCCCACCGCAGCGCGACGTCGACGTCGATGTCGCGCTCGACGTCGGTCGGCGTGAGGTGGCCCTGGTCGTCGAGGACCGGGACGGTCTCGGTGAAGTGGCCGCGGCCCTGCAGGCGCAGCACGTCGGAGACCGGCTCGTCGATGGCCAGGTGGTCGCAGAACTCGCTGATGCCGCCGTCGAAGCGGAACTCGTGCTCGGCGACCTCCTCGCCGCGCTCGTCCCGTACGGCGATGGTGAGGCCCGGCACGAGAAAGGCGGTCTGGCGCATCCGGTCGACGACGGTGTCGCCGCTGATCGACGCGTCCTTCAGGAAGATCTGACGGTCGGGCCAGAAGCGGGTGCGCGTGCCGGTGATGCGCTTGGCGACCCGCTTGACCTGGTGGAGCTCGTGCCGCTTGGCCGGCCTCTTGGTGAACTTGGCGTCGGGACCGTCGCCGGCGAAGTCGCCGGGCAGCCCGCGCTTGAAGCTCATCGCGTGCGTGTGCCCGTCGCGGTCGACCTCGACGTCGAGGCGTACGGACAGGGCGTTGACCACCGAGGCGCCCACGCCGTGCAGGCCGCCGGAGGCGGTGTAGGAGATGCCGCCGAACTTGCCGCCGGCGTGCAGCCGCGTCATCACGAGCTCGACGCCGGTCAGCCCGGTCTTGGGCTCGGCGTCGACGGGGATGCCTCGCCCGTCGTCACCGACCTCCATCGAGCCGTCGGCGTGCAGTGTGACCTCGATGCGCGAGCAGTGCCCACCGAGAGCCTCGTCGACGGAGTTGTCGATGATCTCCCAGAGGCAGTGCATGAGACCGCGGCTGTCGGTCGACCCGATGTACATTCCGGGCCGCTTGCGTACGGCCTCCAGTCCTTCGAGCACCGAAAGGTGCCGCGCGGTGTACCCGTGCGGATCCTCAGCGGTGAGTGTGGCGGCGGTCAAGGGCTTTGCTCCTCGGGGGTAGGACGTGCGGCAGCAGGCTACCCGTCAGCGCCGACAGTAGCCGACCGGCGCGCCGTTCCGTCCGCCCTCCACCGGTGGTTGCAGATCACGAACGTCCACCTTTCGTAGGTGGCTATGTCCGGATACGCGCCCCTAGTGTCCTGGCCATGTCCAACACGATTGTCGCCAATGACCTGCGCAAGCGCTATGGCGACGTGAACGCCGTCGACGGAGTCTCCCTGACCGTCGAGGCCGGGGAGTTCTTCGGCATTCTGGGCCCGAACGGAGCCGGCAAGACCACGACACTGGAGATCATCGAGGGCCTGCGTCAGGCCGACGGCGGGGAGATCTCGGTGTTCGGGCACTCCCCCTGGCCGCGCAACCTCGCGCTGCTGCCGCGGATCGGCGTGCAGTTGCAGGCGTCGGCCTTCTTCGAGCGGCTCACCGCCCGGGAGCAGCTGCGGACGTTCGGCTCCCTGTACGGCGCCTCCGGCCGCAGGGCGGACGCGATGCTCGAGACCGTGGGCCTGGGCGACAAGGCCGACACTCAGGTGGAGAAGCTGTCCGGCGGACAGGCGCAGCGCCTGTCGATCGCCTGCGCGCTCGTGCACGAGCCGGAGCTGGTGTTCCTGGACGAGCCCACCGCGGCGCTCGACCCGCAGGCCCGCCGCAACCTCTGGGACGTCCTGCGCGCGATCAACACCGACGGCCGCACGATCGTCCTCACCACCCACTACATGGACGAGGCCGAGATCCTCTGCGACCGCGTCGCGATCATGGACCACGGCCGGATCCTGCGCAGCGGCCCGCCGGCGGCGCTCGTACGCGACCTGGACGCCGCCGCGCGCGTCAGCGTGTCCAGCGGGACGCTGAGCGCCGACGAGGCGCGTGGGCTCCCGGGCGCGGACGAGGTGACCGACGACCAGGTCTCGCTGACCATCTCCACGCGGGACGCCCCGAAGGTGGTCCGGGCGCTGTCCGAACGCGGTGCGCTGGACGGCGTCCAGATCAAGGGATCCACGCTCGAGGACGTCTTCCTCGAACTGACCGGACGGGAGTACCGCGCGTGAACGGGCGGGTCCACCCCACTCCTCCAGCTAAGGGCGTCTCATGAGCGAACGCAGTGAGCGAATCGGCAGCACAGCGCCCCTGGTCACCCCTCCGACGAAGGAGGTCTCATGAGTGAACGCAGTGAGCGAATCGGCAGCACAGCGCCTCTGGTCACCCCTCCGACGAAGGAGGTCTCATGAGCAGCTTCAAGAGCCTGGCGCGGGCGATGTTCCTCGGTTTCCGCCGTGACCGGGGCGCGCTGTTCTTCACGATCGCGCTGCCGCTGCTGTTCCTGGTGGCCATCGGCGGGTTGTTCGCCAAGCAGTCGACGCCCCGGTCGAAGGTGCTGGAGATCGGCTCGGTGAGTGTCGTCGAGCAGATGCCGGCGGACATGCGCGCCGGCTTCGAGAAGTCGCTGAAGATCACCAAGATCACCGATCGGGACGCGGCCCTGGAGAAGGTCAGGAAGGGCGACTACGACGCCGCGCTCGAACAGGTCGGTGACCAGGTCGTCGTCCACTTCTCCGCGGCCGACCAGGTGAAGTCGGGCACCGTCCAGGGCCAGGTCGACGGCCTCGTACAGGCCGCGAACCAGGCCGCATCCGGACAGTCTCCGAAGTATCACCTGCGGGCGGAGCAGGTGGAGGACAAGTCCCTGAAGGCGATCCAGTACATCACCCCGGGTGTGCTCGGCTGGGCGCTCGCCTCGGCGGGCATGTTCGGCGCGTCCACCACACTCGTCACATGGCGCACGAAAGGCATTCTGCGCCGCCTTCGGCTGTCCCCCGTGCCGATCCGTACGGTCTTCGCCGCGCGGGTCGCGGTCAGCCTGGGCACGGCGCTGGTGCAGACCGTGCTGTTCATCGGCGTGGCCACCCTGCCGTTCTTCGGGTTGAGGCTGTCGCACTACTGGTGGATGGCGATCCCGATCGTGCTGTGCGGGGTGCTGGCGTTCCTGGCGATCGGCATGCTGATCGGAGCGTGGGCCAAGACGCAGGAGACCGCGCAGGCGGTCAGCCAGATGGTCGTGCTGCCGATGGCGTTCCTCGGCGGGTCGTTCTTCCCCGTCGATCAGGCGCCAAAATGGCTGCGTGTCGTCTCGGAGATCTTCCCTCTGCGCCACCTGAACGATGGCATGCTGAAGGTCATGGCCCGAGGCGCCGGACCGGCCTCCGTGCTCCCGCAGATCGGCATCCTGCTGGCTTTCGCGCTGGTCGCGACGATCATCGCGGTCCGCGTCTTCCGTTGGGAACAAATCTGAACATTGACCGCGAGGGTGACCTTTGTCACCTCCGGGGTTATTCCGCTCTCGGCGTACACAGAACCCGCATGGGAACGCTCACGTCCGGTTAGATGTTGTCCTAAGCGACCGACCCCGAGACGAGGAAGGCGACGTGACTGGAGCTCTTGCCCCGACCAAGCCGCTGACGGCCGCGGACCGCTGCGACCGCTGCGGTGCCCAGGCCTATGTCCGCGCGATCCTCGCGGGCGGCGGCGAGTTGCTGTTCTGCGCCCACCACGGCCGCAAGTACGGTGAGTCCCTCCGTGCCGCGGGCGCTGAGATTCATGACGAAACCGACCGGCTGCTTGAGACCCCCACCGCCGCGACCACTGAAGAAGAGCGGTAGCCCAGGCCAGCCATACCCATAACCGATGAGACGGCGGCCGCCCGTACGGGTGGTCGCCGTCTCGCGCACGCCGCATCGCGTACTGGGGGGACGATGCTGATCCTGCTGCCGCCGTCCGAGGGCAAGGCGACCGAGGGAGACGGGCCGCCGCTCGATCTGGCGGCCCTGAGCCTTCCGGAGCTCACCCGGACACGCGAACGCGTGCTCACCGCTCTGGAGAGGCTCTGCGCGGGCCGCGAGACCCGCGCACGTGAGCTGCTGGGCCTGTCGCCCGGCCAGGCCGGGGAGATCGCGCGCAACCGGGAGTTGCGGCACGCGCCGACGCTGCCGGCGGCCCGGCTCTACACGGGCGTGCTGTATGACAACCTCGGCCTCGCCGGCCTCGACCCCGACCGCGCGGCCCGCTCGATCCTGATCTTCTCCGGCCTCTGGGGCGCGCTGAGGATCACCGACCGCGTCCCCCCGTACCGGCTGGCCATGGGAGCACGGCTGCCCCGTCTGGGCGCTCTGGCGGCCGTCTGGCGCCCTGTCCTGACCGGCGCGCTGCCGACCGGCGGTCTCATCGTCGACATGCGGTCGGCCCCGTACGCGGCGGCGTGGCGGCCGGAGGCGGTGCGGATCCGCGTCTTCCGTGAACACGACGGCCGCCGGACGGTGGTCAGCCACATGGCCAAGGCCACCCGCGGCGCCGTGGCCCGTGACCTGCTGCGCAACGCCGCCGACCCGGCGACGCCGGAGGAGCTGGTGAAGACCCTGGTGGACCTGGGGTACGCCGCCGAGCTCAACGGCACCGACGTCGACGTCATCGCCTGAGCCGCGAGCACCCCCCGAAGCGGGAAGCACGACGCCGAAGGGCCCGTACCGACTCGGTGCGGGCCCTTCGGCGTTCGAGATCTCTCGAACTCAGTCGAGGTAGTCGCGCAGCACCTGAGACCGCGAGGGGTGCCGGAGCTTCGACATGGTCTTCGACTCGATCTGGCGGATCCGCTCGCGGGTCACGCCGTAGACCTTGCCGATCTCGTCGAGGGTCTTCGGCTGTCCGTCCGTGAGGCCGAACCGCATGGAGACCACGCCCGCCTCGCGCTCACTGAGGGTGTCGAGCACCGAGTGCAGCTGCTCCTGCAGCAGCGTGAAGCTCACCGCGTCGGCCGGCACGATCGCCTCGGAGTCCTCGATGAGGTCACCGAACTCACTGTCACCGTCCTCACCGAGAGGCGTGTGCAGCGAGATGGGCTCACGGCCGTACTTCTGGACCTCGACGACCTTCTCCGGCGTCATGTCGAGTTCCTTGGCCAGCTCCTCCGGGGTCGGCTCGCGGCCGAGGTCCTGGAGCATCTGGCGCTGGACGCGGGCCAGCTTGTTGATGACCTCCACCATGTGGACCGGGATGCGGATCGTACGGGCCTGGTCGGCCATCGCACGGGTGATCGCCTGCCGGATCCACCAGGTGGCATAGGTGGAGAACTTGTAACCCTTGGTGTAGTCGAACTTCTCGACGGCGCGGATCAGGCCGAGGTTGCCCTCCTGGATGAGGTCCAGGAACAGCATGCCGCGACCGGTGTAGCGCTTGGCGAGGGAGACGACGAGACGGAGGTTGGCCTCGAGCAGGTGGTTCTTGGCACGGCGGCCGTCCTCGGCGATCCACTCGAGGTCGTCGAGCACCTGGAACTCCAGGGACGCCCGCTCGAGCGCGAGCTTCTCCTCGGCGAACAGGCCGGCCTCGATGCGCTTGGCGAGCTCGACCTCCTGCTCGGCGTTGAGGAGCGGGACCTTGCCGATCTGCTTGAGGTAGTCCTTGACCGGGTCGGCGGTCGCGCCGGCGGCCGCGATCTGCTGCGCCGGGGCGTCCTCGTCGTCGTCGCCGATGACGAACGACTCGTCCTCCGAGGTCGGGCCCTTCTTCTCCGCTACGGGAGCGGGGGCCTCCTCAGGCTCGGACTCCGACGGGGCGGAGTCCTCGGTCTCCTCGGACTCGTCGGAGTCTTCGGTCTCCAGGTCGGCGGCCTCGACGTCGTCACCGAGGTCGTTCAGGTCCGCCTCGTCGATGTCGGTGACCTCGAGGTCGACGTCGTCGTCCCCGTCCTCCGGCTCCTTCGCGGCCTTGGCGACGGGCTGGGGAGCGGCCTTCTTCTTCGGGGTGGCCTTCTTGGGCTTGGCGGCACTTTTCTTGGCGCGGGCAGGCTTCACCGGCACCTCGGAGGCATCCTCGTCGACGACGGCGGTCACCGAGTCCTGCTCTTTGGTGGCGGCGGTCGTCTTGGTCTTCTTGGTCGCGGGCGTCGCACGCTTGCTGCTGTTGCGCGCGCGCTTCGGCGCCGCGGAGTCGGCAGCGCTCACCATGACGGTCACACCCTCCTTGCTAAGACTCCGCAAGATGCTCGAGGCCTTCGACACGGGAATGTCGGCCTCCTCGAACGCACGGCGCACATCGTCAGCCTCGAGGTAGCCCTGGTTTCGCCCACGCTCGATCAATTGCCTGACAACGCTCTCGTGCAGCTCGGACGGCTTGGAGGTCGAACTCGCAGGCGACACAAACACCTCTCGAACGAACGTGTGGCTATGTTGACCCAGTGCTGTATCGGGCGCCGGCCCCTTGGAAGCTTTGCGTTGAGCAGCGTACCCCTCTCGATCTAGCATTCTGGCACGCCTGCCTATTCCGCACGGTGGAGTCCGGCCCGGTGACCACCACCTTAGAGGGCTCGGGGTGGTCCTTCGTACGTGCTACGCCGTCTTCGGCGGAACATGTAGGGCAAGTACGGTCACGTCATCATCATGGTCATACCCGGCCAGCATCCGATCCACCAGGAAGTCGACAAGTATCTCAGGATCCGCGAGCACCTCGGGCGGAGCATCTGCGGCGATGGCCACGATCTCATCGAGGCCGGCGTCGAGTCCCCGTCTTCGGTTCTCCACAAGTCCATCGGAGTAGAACACCACAGTGTTGCCGGGTGGAACGGAAAACTTTGTCTGATGTCGCTGTGAGGGCCAGCCGAGCGGCGTTCCGGCCTCGGAGGTGCTGACCTCCGGACGCCGGTCCGGGTAGATCAGCAAGGGCGGCAGATGGCCCGCATTGCTGATCACGCCCTCGCCGGTGGCCGGGTCGATCACGGCGTACGCCAGCGTGGTGATCTGCTCCATGCCCTCGGTGGCCGAGAAGAGCCGGTCGAGTCCCGACAGGACCGCGGCGGGCCTCGGGTCGTTGAGCGCGAGGGCCCGCAGGGCGTTGCGTACGCGGCCCATTCCGGCCGCGGCCTTCACGCCCTTGCCCATGACGTCGCCGATCACGATCGCCACCCGGTCGTCCTGGAGCGGGAACGCGTCGTACCAGTCGCCGCCGACCTGTACGTGCCGCGTCGCGGGCTGGTAGCGGGCGGCGAGCCGCATGGGCGGAAGCTGGGGCAGCCGGTCCGGCAGGAGGCTGCGCTGGAGCGCCTCGGCGGTCTTGTGCTCGCGCTCGAACAGCGTCGCGCGCTCGACCGCCAGCGCACACTGGCCGGCGAGCGCCTCGAGGAAGACCCGCTCCTCCTCGGTGATCTCGCGCGGCCGGGTGAAGGAGAACCGGAGGGCGCCGAGCGCGCGACCGGCGGCCAGCAGCGGCAGGCCCACCCAGGCGCGTTCGTCGGTGACCTGGACGAACGCGTCGATCTCCTCGGCCTGGATCTGGAGGCGCAGGCTGGTGGGGTTCTCGGCGAGGAACGGGCGCCGCTCGCGTACGGCGACCGACATGACGCTCGGGTCCTCGACGCCGATCTCCTCGCGGGCCGGCCCCGGAAGCTCGGGAATGCCGCCCGGCGTGATCGTGTGAAGGCGCACCTTGTCGTCGTCGAGAAGCGCCACCGCGGAACGGTCGGCGCCGATCGCGGACCGGCCGACCTCGGTGATCACGGCGACGACCTGGTTGACCGTCAGCGCCTCGGCCAGCATCGAGGTGGCCTGCTGGAGCCGTGCGGTGCGCAGCGCCGCGGCGGAGAGCTGCTCGGTGAGCCGCCCGCGCATCTCCTCGGCCTCGCGCTTGCCGGTGACGTCGGTGTTCGCGCCGACCCACTCGACGATCTCGCCGTCGCGGCGGATCGGCACCGCGCGTACGTCGTAGTTGCGGTAGCCGCCGGCGCGCGTACGGATGCGGTAGGTCGCCTCGAAGATCCGGTCACCGGTGACGCAGGCCTGCCAGGCCTCCTCGATGCGGGCGCGGTCCTCGCTGTGCACCGCGCCCAGCCAGCCGGCGGCGGCGTACTCCTCGTGCGTCTGGCCGGTGATCGCGCGCCACTCGGGGGCGTCGTCGACGACCTCCCCGGTCGGCATGGTCACCCAGACGACCTGGGAGCTGGCCTCCACCAGGGAGCGGTAGCGCTCCTCCTTGCGGCGGATCGCGGTCTCGGCGAGCACGCGGTCGGTGACGTCCACGACGACGAGGACGACACCGGTGATCTCGCCGTCGGCGGCGTGCGCCGGGAACCAGGAGTACGCCCAGTGCCGCCCGCCGATCTCCAGGTCGACGTCGAGCACCGGACGGTCTTCGTCGACGACCTTGCGTACGGCGGTCTCGACGATCTCGCCGTACTTCTCGGAGAGGACCTCGGACGGCTTCTTGCCCTCGAGGTCGGCGACGGCGACTCCGTGCAGGCGGGCCAGCGACTGGTTGGCCCGCTTGAAACGCAGGTCGGTATCGAAGAGCGCGAACCCGATCGGAGCCTCCCGTAGCAATGTGGCGAACAGCGCCGAGTCCGACGCGTCGAGACCGGAGAGCCGGGGATGCGGCACGGACGTATCGGCGCTCATGCTAGACACCTCCGTCGCGCGCCCGGCCCTACTGCTAGGCATTTCCGCATCACTATGGGTGAATGGGAGCAGGCTAGCGCTCCCGTCCTCCATCACAACACCGCTCGGAGTCAGGTTTTCATCATCTCGATGGTTCGCCGCCGACGGAAGTCCCGTTCGGCATCGTTATCGTCAGCCGCTCACGAACACGGCCCATACCCGCCCGGCCGGCGGCACGGTAGGAGACCGCGCATCCGGCAGGAAGAGATGATAAGCGCCAGCAGGGGCGCAGCGGGCGAGATCCCCGATCTCGGCGAGTCCCGTGTCCGCCGTGTAGGTGGTTTCATCAGTACGGATGCGGTGTGAGATGAGATACGGACACCGTAATGGCGAATATCGGCAATTCTTAATTAGCTCATCTTTTCGCCGATGCCCCGCACGGGGGCGGAATGACGGCCGTGACCTCGACGGCGACGTTTGCACATGTGTGGCTGCACGTGCATACGCACGTGCCTGTGGGGGTCGCGGCGTGTACGGTGCGGCCGACCAGCCGCCGGGCGTGTCTCAGGGCGGGACAGGGCCGTGGCCGGAATCGGCACGGTGCCGGACACCGGAAGCGACCGGCGACACGCGTCTCTGGAGGCGACGCCCTGGAGGGCGCGCCGAGGAGGGTGTCCGCGACGGAACACACTGCCCGGACAGGGTTATCCACAGCCGAACGGCCGGTCTTCCCTGGTTAGCCCGCCGCGCTGGACAATGAGATCGGGGGGAGGCCCCGCGGGGGGAGGCCCCGCGGGGGGAGGCCCCGCGGGGGGAGGCCCCGCGGGGGGAGGCCCCGCGGGGAGGGGCATGGCCCGGGCAGGGAGCATGGCCCGGGCAGGGAGCACGACCCGGGCAGGGAAGGGCGTCTCCCCGAACCGGGAGGGGTGAGCATGCGAGCGGCGGCCTTGCGCCTGGGGGGCTGAGAACGGCGGCGGCGTTGATGTCCTGTGGGTGTCGACGCCCGGGGTGAGAGATGACCCGGGCAGCGTGTAAGTCCTGTCGGGGAGATCGGCCTGCGGGCAGAACAGCACGTCAACGCCTCTATTGGCTCGCACGAGCGTGGCCGCCCCTCACAAGCGAGACCGTCCCCGGGCCGACAGATCCACGCATGGGCAGGCGCCCCGGGGGCGCCAGTCGTCATACAGGTCAGGCCATCGGAACGACGTCCCCATCGGTGATCTTGGACTGAGTGTCGTAAGAGTCGCCGACCGAACCGGCCGGACGGGACGTGCCACGGCGGGGAGGGGCGACTCCACCCTGCGGCGTGGCCCTCCTCGCGCGGCCCGACCGCTGGCCGGTGCCGACGTATCGACCGGCGGCAGTTGTCCGGCGGCCCCGGCGGCGTGGGCCTGGCGCTGTCCCGGCAGTGCGCCGCCTGCGGCGGCGGCATCGGCGGCCTGTTCGTCGGCGGGGTGATGTGTTCGCCGCGCTGCGGAGCTGTGCCGCGAGAGGCCGGTCGGCTGGTCGGCTTGCGTCGCCGGTCAGCGCGCGCCACGGCGGCAGCGCCCCCACGCGTAGGTCGGCGGGACAGGAACGTGCGGGTGCGCTCGCTCGCGAGCGCACCCGCGTCCGCGCGTAGGTCGGGCCCGGGCCGGTAGGCCGACGGAGCCACATCCCCGTCACCCCCGAAGACCCCGGGCCCCTCACCGCTAACCCAGATCCGCTCGGGCGGGCTACTTCTTCTTCGCGGCGGCCTTCAGCTGCTGTTTGTAGCTGCGTACCAGGCCCAGCGACTCCTCGTCGACGATGTCGGCGACCGAGCGGTGGGAGGACTCCTCGCCGTACGGGCCGGCCGCCTCGCGCCAGCCCTCCGGGCGGACGTCCAGTCGCTTGCCCAGCAGGGCGACGAAGATCTTGGCCTTCTGCTCGCCGAAGCCCGGCAGTTCGCCCACGCGTTTCAGCAGATCCGGGCCCGTCGCCGCTCCCGTCCAGACCTGGGACGCGTCTCCGTCGTAGCGGTCGACCAGGACCTGGCACAGCGCCTGTACCCGCGCGGCCATCGCCTTGGGGAAGCGGTGCAGTGCCGGGCGTTCGCCGAAGACGGCCACGAGCTTGTCCGGGTCGTAGTCGGCCAGTTCCTCGGCCGACGGGTCGTGGCCCAGCCGGCGGGCCAGGTCGGCGGGGGCCGCGAACGCGCGTTCGAGCGGCACCTGCTGGTCCAGCAGCATCGCGATCAGCAGGGCCAGCGGGCTGCGGTTGAGCAGCGCGTTGGCCTCCGGCGCGATGGGCAGCGAAACCGTCACGGCGTCCTCCAGAGACTCGCGTTCTCGCCCTTCATCCTTCCAGAAGGCGCTCGGGCGCCCTCGCCCGGCGCGACGAACGCGCGGCAACGGCTCCGCCCAGCCCCCGTCACACGGCCCTGCCCCGGCTCCGTCACATGGCTCAGTCCCGGTTCCGCCACATGGCCGTTGCCACGATCGCGTACGGCACGGCGGCCAGGGCGAACAGCGGGCCGGCGCCGAGGTGGGCGGAGCCCAGCCCGTAGGCGGCGAAGGTCAGGACCGCCACCGCCTCGGTGCCGAAGCCCGCGACCGAGGTGAGGGTGGCCCGCGCACCGTCGGAGATGCGTTCCTGCAGTCTCAGGTCGGCGGCGACGATCGCCCACTGGAAGGCGCCGAACGCCATCGCGACCGCCACCAGTCCCGCCGGTCGGCCGGATCCGGCGCCCACCGCCAGGAGCAGCGACGCCAGCGCCAGGATCGGCCCCGACCACGCCATGCCCCGGCCGCCCAGCCAGCCTCCGGCCGCCACGCCGGCCGTGACGACGAGCACCAGCAGCGGCACGGTCG
>NZ_JBHLZP010000068.1:0-24257 GCF_042429965.1 Actinoallomurus acaciae | reverse complement strand
GTGACCGCGACCCCGGCCGCCGAAGCGGTCGCCTGCTCCCTGGAAAACCCCGAAACCTGCGAGGCATGCCAATGAGTCTGCTCGACCCCGGAATGGACCTGACACTACGGCCCATGCGCTACCCGGACTTCTACGACCGGTTCCGCGCGGCGATCCGCAACACCTGGACGGTGGAGGAGGTGGACCTGCACTCCGACCTCGCCGACCTGGCCCGGCTCACACCCGAAGAAGTGCACCTGGTGAACCGGCTCGTCGCTTTCTTCGCCACCGGTGACACCATCGTCGCGAACAACCTGGTGCTGAACCTGTACGCCCACCTGAACGCACCCGAAGCACGCCTGTACCTGTCACGGCAACTGTTCGAAGAGGCCGTGCACGTCCAGTTCTATCTGACCCTGCTCGACACCTACCTGCCCGACCACGACGAACGCGTCAAAGCATTCGCCGCCGTGGAGAACATTCCCTCGATCCGCGACAAGGCCGAATTCTGCTTCCGCTGGATCGACTCCCTCGGTGGGCTGAAAGAACTCCACACCGAACAGGACCGCCGGACGTTCCTGCTCAACCTGATCTGCTTCGCCGCCTGCATCGAAGGCCTGTTCTTCTACGGCGCCTTCGCCTACGTCTACTGGCTACGATCCCGCGGACTCCTCAACGGCCTCGCCTCCGGCACCAACTGGGTCTTCCGCGATGAGTCGATGCACATGGAGTTCGCCTTCAGCGTCGTGGACACCGTCCGCGCCGAAGAACCCGACCTGTTCGACGACGAACTCACCGGACAGGTCACCGCGATGCTCGAAGAAGCCGTCGCCGCCGAACTGGCCTTCGCCCACGACCTGTGCGGCGACGGCCTACCCGGCATGAGCGCCACCGACATGCGCGCCTATCTCGAAAACGTCGCCGACCAACGCCTCGCTCGCCTCGGCATGCCAATCCGATACGGCACCGAAAACCCCTTCGCGTTCATGGAACTGCAAGACGTCCAGGAACTGTCGAACTTCTTCGAACGCCGGGTATCGGCCTACCAAGTCGCCGTCGAAGGAACGGTCAACCTCGACGAGACCTTCTGAGACGACGACACCGGCCGGCACAGGCCGCCGGCCGGTGTCGGAGGCGGGGGCGTGGTGCCGCCCGAACACCCTCAGGCGGTCGGTGCCTTGTGGGGGTTGCCCTTTGCCTTGCCTTTCGGCGTGTTGTCGGGGTGCGGCTTGTGGTTCTGGGCCTGCGTCGGATGCGGGTGGGAGTGTCCGCGGTGCGGGGGTCGTGTGACCGGCCGTTTCGCGGCGGAGCGTACGGGCCTCGTCGGTGGGTTGTTGGTCAGGAACGTCTTGGCCGTGTCCGGTGTCCTGGCGTGGTGGTGCGGTTTGTCGTCCGGCGAGCCGGTGAGGCGGTGTGCGGTGGCGGCCATGGCGACGCCGCCGGTGAGGAGGAGCAGGAGTCCGATGAGGGCTGCTTTGAGGCTGATCAGGGCGCGGATCCGCCGCCTTCGCCGCGTCTGGCGGCCGGCATGGGCCGCTCGGTACGCGGCGACGGCCGCCTCCTCGCCTTCGGTGTGTGCGATCTGGGGGTGGGACGTGGCGGCGGCGAACAGGCGGACGAGTTCGGGTGGGCCGGTGGGCTCCCCGCGGAGCATCCGTTCGGCGGTGTCGGGGTCGAGGCCGGGATCGTTCATCGCGGGGGCTCCAGGTCGGTGATGAGTTGCTCGAGGCGGCGCAGCCCCCGGTGGGCGGCGGTGCGTACGGCGCCGGGACGTTTTCCGAGGATCCTGGCGACGGCGCGGGCGTCCAGGCCGACGACCACGCGCAGGATGATGATCTCGGCCTGGTCGTGGGGCAGGCGCGAGATCAGTGCGAGGGCGGCCTCGGTGGACAGCGAGTCCAGAGCCGTCGTCTCGGTGTCATCGGGGGCGGTCTGTTCGGGGAGTTCACCGGCGGAGGTCTGCGACACCGGGCGGCGTCTGCGGTGGCGGAGGTGGTCGAGCGCGCGGTGGCGTGCGATGGTCGCGGTCCAGCCGCGGAAGCCGTTGATGTCGCCGTCGAAGGTGGCGATGTCGCGTGCGATGTGGAGCCACGCCTCGGAGGTGACGTCTTCGGCGTCGTCGCCGACCAGCGTCCGCACGTAGCGCAGCAGCCGGGGGTGGATCTGCCGGTACAGGGTGCGGAACGCGTCTTCGTCCCCATCCCGGGCGGCTCGCAGCATGGTGTCGTGCTCGTGCTCGTGCTCGTGCTCGGCGGTCAGCCAGGGCGGGGAATGTAGTTCCTCTGCGTGACTCACCCGCGCCATGATGCGGCATATCCCCCGAAAAGGCATGTGTGCCAAATGTGCGGCGCGGGAGACGGCCGGACCGCGCGGCTCAGCGATGGCGCCGGTGGGAACGCCGCCGCTGCCCTCGGCTCGTACGGCGGTCGCCGATCGCGTACCGGAGGGACCAGATGAGGCCGACCAGACCGGCCAGAACCAAGACTGCGCCGGTGAGCTGCGCAATGCTCATCGCCTCGCCTCACGCCGTTCCGATGAGGGGACGGCCGCGGTGGCCGGAGTGCGTACCAATCGGGGATGGTTCCTTTCACTTTGCCGGTGGGGAACTTCGCTGGTTCGGGCCGCGCCTTCACGGGCGACGCCCCGGGGCTGTGGAGGGGAGCCCCGGGGCGACCTGGAGGCGCGGCGATCCAGGGGAAAATCGCCACACACCGCCTACAGCGCCATTCGTATGAGATCCGTTACGGCTCCACGGCCGCCTTCTTGTGTCCCCCGTGCGAGCTACACGCGAGTGTCCACCGCGCGGTGACGATTCCAGCCCGTCGAATCCCTAGTTTTCTCCGTGTCGCCGCGGCGCTTCGGCCGCGGAATCCCGCAGAAGAATCTCGCGAAGGAATCGTCATGCGCTTGTTGAAACAGCTCGTGCCCGTGGCGGCGGTCGCTTTCGTCGGCGGTCAGCTCTTGACCGCGGTGCAGGGAAATGCGCTTTTGAACCTGATTCTCGGCGTCGCGACGGCCGTGCTCGCCGTGTTCGTGTACGCCTGGATGGTGCGGTGGTCCGAGCGTCGGGCGCCGGTGGAGGTGGCGGTCAAAGGCGCAAGCTCCCGCATCGGCCTGGGGACGCTGATCGGGGTCGGATGGTTCGCGGCCGTCATCGTGAACATCGCCTTCCTGGGCGGTTACCGGGTCGACGGGCGGGGCTCGGTGGCGGGCGCGGTCGGGCTGTTCGGCTTCATGGCCGCCGCCGCCGTGACCGAAGAGCTGATGTTCCGCGGCGTGTTGTTCCGCATCATCGAAGAACGCGGCGGCACATGGACGGCCCTGGTGGTGACCAGTGTGCTGTTCGGCGTGTGGCACCTGCTCAACCCGGACGCCGGCCTGTGGGGCGCGATCGCGATCGCGGTCGAGGCGGGTGGCACGCTCGCGGCCTCCTACGCCGCCACCCGCAGGCTGTGGGTGCCGATCGGCCTGCACTTCGGCTGGAACTTCGCCGAGGCCGGCATCTTCGGCACCGAGGTCTCCGGCAATGGC
Source organism: Actinoallomurus acaciae (assembly GCF_042429965.1). Taxonomy (NCBI): domain Bacteria; kingdom Bacillati; phylum Actinomycetota; class Actinomycetes; order Streptosporangiales; family Thermomonosporaceae; genus Actinoallomurus; species Actinoallomurus acaciae. Next base: position 20,747 of record NZ_JBHLZP010000068.1, on the reverse strand, counting down.
AGGACCGAGGGGCTGCTGCACGGCGTGACCTCGGGCCCGGCCATCCTCACCGGCGGCCGGTTCGGACCGGAGGCGAGCCCGTACACGGTCGTGTTCGGTGTGCTGCTGACCATCGTGTTCCTGTGGGTGGCCCGCCGGCGCGGCACCCTGGTTCCTCGCCGGCGCGGCGTCCGGGCCGCCGCGACCGCTACGCTCGCCCAGTGATCGACTTCCGGCGGGTCCCGGACCTGTGGCGTCGGTCTGACGTCACGGTCCGGGATCTCCCGTGCGCGCTGCTGCTGGCCGCCGGATCTCTCCTGCCGGCGTTCCACGGCTTCGGGACCGAGCTCGGTGACCTGCCGACCCGCCCCTTCGACGCACTGGCCATCGTGGCGATCGCCCTGGAGTGCCTCCCGCTCGCCGTGCGGCGGCGGTGGCCGGGCGCCTGTGTCGTCCTGGTGTCGCTCGGCTTCGCCCTCGACCAGCTCCGCTGCTACCACGAGGTGGCGGGCACCGCACTGCCCATCGCGCTGTTGAGCGCGAGCGCCCACATGCGACGGTGGCGGCGTGCCGCCGCGGTCCTTCTCTCGGTGGCGTACGTGCCGCTGGCGGTCGCGCTCCACCGGCTCGGCGGAGCCGAGCAGGCGTACGGATTCGTGGTGTTCTACCTGGCGTTGGTCCTGGCGTGGGGGATCGGGTCCTGGCTGCGTTCGACCCGGGCCGCCGAGGCCGAGCGCCGCCTCCGGATCGCCGAGGCCACCCGTACCGCCGAACGCACCCGCATCGCCCGCGAACTCCACGACGTGGTGACCCACCACGTGACGGCGATGGTCGTGCAGGCCGAGGCGGCACGGTACCTGACCGCCGCACCCGATCGCCTGGAGACGACCCTGAGCGCGGTCAGCGACACCGGCCGGCGGGCCATCGCCGACCTGCGGCACCTGCTCGACCTGCTCAACCCCGACCACGACACCCCCGTCGACACGCCGTCCGTCGGCGACCTGCACGCGCTCGTGGAGCAGACGTGCCGGGCCGGGCAGCCGGTGAAGCTCGTCGAGGAGGGCAGCCGGGCGGAGTCGGCCGGCAGCGCCGAGTTCGTGGCCTACCGGGTCGTGCAGGAGGCCCTGACGAACGCCCTCAAATACGCCCACGGCAGCGACACCGTGGTCCGCGTGCGCTACGCCGAAAAGGAGATCACCGTGGAGGTCAGCACCGACGGCTCCGGCTCACCGGTCGGCCCTGTCGGCGGGAGCGGACGGGGCCTCGCCGGGCTCCGCGAGCGGGTCGAGACCCTGGGCGGCGAGTTCAGCGCGGACCCGCGGGCGGGCGGCGCCTTCGTCGTGTGGGCTCGCGTCCCCGCGGGGAGCCCGTCGTGAACGCGCCGGTCCGGGTCCTGGTCTGCGACGACCAGGCGCTGATCCGCACCGGGTTCGCCACGATCATCGATGCGCAGCCCGACCTGGAGGTGGTGGGCGAGTGCGGAGACGGGCGCGCCGCGGTCGACCTCGCCCACCGGCTGAACCCGGACATGGTGGTGATGGACGTACGGATGCCGGTGCTCGACGGCATCGAGGCGACCCGCCTGCTGGCCGGTGCCGGGGTGGAGCACCCGGTCAAGGTGCTCGTGGTGACGACGTTCAACCTGGACGAGTACGTGTACGAGGCGCTGCGCGCCGGGGCGAGCGGGTTCTTGCTCAAGGACGCCCCACCGGCGCAGCTGCTGCACGGCATCCGCACCGTCGCGACGGGCGCCGCGCTGCTGGCGCCCGAGGTGACGCGGCGTCTCGTCGGCAGGTACGCGGCGCGGATCCGCCCCGCCGAGCGCACGCCGGACGACATCGCGCTCACCCCGCGCGAACTGGAGGTACTCCGCCTCATCGCCAGCGGCCTGTCCAACAGCGAGATCGCCGCGACGCTGGTGATCAGCCAGGAGACCGTCAAGACGTACGTGTCGCGCATTCTCACCAAGCTGAATCTGCGCGATCGAGTGCAGGCGGTCGTCTACGCCTACCGCAACGGCCTGGTGACCTGAACCTTCGGGCGGTACCGCCGGGATGAGCGTGCTCCGCTCCGTCGTGTGCGGGCCTTCGCGTGAGGTTCCGAGCTCACCGTGCGGGCGTGTCCGTGGCCCCCGTGGGGAACTCCTCGACGCCGAGCACTCGCAGCAGGTCCAGCCGTTCGCGTGCCTCGGCGTCCGCGGGGGTGAGCACCAGCAGTTGCTGACGCTGGTCGGGCGTGACCAGGGTCTCGCAGTCCATCACCAGGCGGCCCACCCGCGGGTGCAGCAGGGTCTTGCGGTCCGCGCGCCGGACCGCCACCTCGTGCTCGGCCCAGAGCCGGCGAAAGTCGGCGCTCGCGGCCCGCAACCGGTCGATCAGCCCGGCGACCGTGGGGTCGCCGGGCCGGCGGCCGGCGGTCGCGCGCAGGTCGGCCACGAGCTGACGGGCGTGACGTTCCCGCTCTTCGGGCGGGGCGGCGGCGCGGGCGGCGGCCTCGGTGAACCAGCGGTACGCCACGTAGCGCCGGTCGCCGGAAAAGCCGGTGTGGTCGCCCGTCAGCAGTACGGCCGTCCGGTTCTGGGCGAGGACCTCGCCCAGGTCGGACGTCACCAGGGCCGGGGTGTCGCCGAGCAGATCGAGCATGCGCATCAGGCCGGCGCGGGCCAGCCGGGCCACCCCGTCGGAGGGCGGAGGCCGGTGACCGGCCAGGTGGAACAGGTGGTCGCGCTCGTCGTCGGAGAGGCGCAACGCCCGGGCCAGCGCGCCGAGCAGCTGGGGCGAGGGCTGACTGCTGCGGCCCTGCTCAAGGCGTACGACATAGTCCACCGACATGCCGGCGAGCATCGCCACCTCCTCCCGGCGCAGGCCGGTGGTGCGGCGGCGGGGGCCGTCGGCGATGCCCACCTCGGCCGGGCGGATCGCCTCGCGGCGGCGGCGCAGGAAGTCGGCGAGCTGGTCACGTTGCATGGCCCCATGGTCTCTCGCGACGGGCGAGCCGATCCAGGGAGCGGCTCTCCCACGATGAACGCTCCGCTCCCGCGCGGCCCGGCCCCGGCGCAGAGTGGGGGACGGCATCGAGAAGAGGGAGAACATGATGCAGCGACGAACTCTGGGCCGTACCGGACCGGCCGTCTCCGCGCTGGGCCTGGGCGCGATGGGCATGTCGGGCGCCTACGGCGCGGCCGACCGCGGCGAGAGCATCGCCACCGTGCACGCCGCGCTGGAGGGCGGCGTCACGCTGATCGACACCGCCGACTTCTACGCCATGGGCCACAACGAGCTGCTGCTCGCCGAGGCGCTGCGCGGCCGGGACCGGGACGGCTACGTCCTGAGCGTCAAATTCGGCATGCTGCGGGGGCCGGGCCCGGAGTTCGGCGGACAGGACGGCCGCCCCGAGGCGGTACGGAACTTCCTGGCGTACTCCCTGACCCGGCTGGGCACCGACCACATCGACATCTATCGCCCCGCGCGGCTGGACCCGGCGGTGCCGATCGAGGAGACGGTGGGCGCGATCAAGGAGATGGTCGACGCCGGGTACGTGCGGCACATCGGGCTCTCGGAGGTCGACGCGGCGACGATCCGCCGGGCGCACGCCGTGCACCCGATCTCCGACCTGCAGATCGAGTACTCACTGATCTCCCGCGCGGTGGAGGCGGACGTTCTGCCCACGCTGCGGGAACTCGGCATCGGCCTGACCGCGTACGGCGTCCTCGGCCGCGGCCTCATCTCCGGACACTGGGCCGCCGGCCACACCGCCGGCCCCGGCGACGCCCGCGGCCTCAGCCCACGGTTCTCGAGCGGGAACATGGAGCACAACCTGGCCCTGGTGGAGGCGCTGCGGAAGGTCGCCGAGGCGAAGGGACGCACGGTCGCCCAGCTGGCCATTGCCTGGGTGGCCGCACAGGGCGAGGACATCGTGCCACTGGCCGGGGCCCGCACCCGAGAGCGACTGGCCGAGGCACTGCCCGCGATGGAGTTGAACCTCACCACGGATGATCTCGCCGAGATCGAGCAGGCGATGCCCCAGGGCGCGGCCCGCGGCGACCGATACCCGTCCGCGTTCATGCCCGGCCTCGGCGTGGGGAACTGAGCGGGCAGCCCCGGCCCTGAACCCTCCAGGGCTACGCCGTTTCCTCCGGAGTCCGGCAGCAGCGGCCGGTGGTTGCTGCGTCGTCCTTGCCGACGTCGGCCTTCACCGTGTAGACCTCCCACGGCTCCCGGCCGGGGCCGTGCACCCAGACCTTGTCCTGGAGGGCGTAACAGCAGGAGGTGTCGTTCTCCTCGAAGGTGGCCAGGCCGGCGTCCGCGAGGCGCCGGGTCGCGGCGGTGACCTGGTCGGTGTCCTCGACTTCGACGCCGAGGTGGTCCATGCGGGTGGGCTCGCCGGTCTCGCCTTCGATCAGGACGAGCTTCAGCGGCGGCTCGGTGATGGCGAAGTTCGCGTAGCCGGGGCGGCGCTTGGCGGGTTCGGCGCCGAAGAGCTTGGAGTAGAAGGCGATGGAGCCTTCCAGGTCGGCGACCCGCAAGGCGAGCTGGACACGAGACATGCGGTGCTCCTCTCCGTGTGGTACTTAGACAAACTTCGAATCAGCGTGGACTCTCGCATAGATGTATGTCAAATTAGAAGCATGTCTAAGCAAGGGCTCCCAGTCGTGGACGTGTCCGAGACGGTGTGCTGCGCGCCGCTGGCGTCTGAGCCGTTGAACGCCGGGGAGGCCGATGAACTGGCGCCGTTGTTCAAGGCGATCGGCGACCCCGTACGGCTGCGGCTGCTGTCACTGATCGCCTGCCACGAGGGCGGCGAGGCGTGCGTGTGCGACCTGACGGGAGCGTTCGAGCTGACCGCCCCGACGATCAGCCACCACCTGAAGGTGCTCAAGCAGGCGGGCCTGATCGGCTCCGAACGCCGGGGCACATGGGTCTACTACTGGATCAACCCGCGGGCGCTGGAACGACTGTCGGCGATCTTGGCCCCGCGACAGGCGCTGTTCCCGGCGTGACCGAGTCCGCCCTTCGCCACGACACTGACCACCGCCAACGTGACAGGAGGCCGTCCGATGACGACATGGACCAGCGACGAGCTCGACAGGATCGCGGCCGCGGACGAGCTGGAGATCACGCCGCTCCGCTCCGACGGCACGCCGTACAGGTCGACGCCCATCTGGGTCGTCCGCGACGGTGACGGCCGCTACGTCCGCTCCTACCGGGGCGGTGACGGTGCCTGGTACCGCGCCGCCCGGGCCGGCCACCGAGCGCACGTCAGCGCGGGCGGCGTGGACAAGGACGTCACCCTCGCCGAAGAGACCGACCCCGTCGCCAACGACCGGATCGACGACGCCTACCGCGCCAAGTACAGCGGCTACGCCGACACCTACGTCGTTCCCATGCTCGCTCCCCGGGCCAGAGCCACCACCCTCAGGCTGCTGCCTCGCCGACCCGGAGCAGGTCACCGATCTTCTTGATCGAGCCTGCCGTGAGCCTCCATCGAGAGGTCCTGGCCGTCGGCCCAGGTCTTGAGGCGGTCGGCGTAGACCTGCTGGATCATCGGGTAGAAGCCCCGGCCGAAGAGCACCCGCAGGGGTGGGTCGTCGGAGTCGACGATCTTGAGGAGGGTCTGGGCCGCGGCGGCCGGGTCGCCGGCGGGCTGTTCGCCCACGATCTCGGCGATGCGCCGGCGGAGGCCGTCGTAGACCGGATCGGGCTCGGCCAGGTGGCCGTTGGCGAGTGGGTCCGGGTTCTTGCCGGACCTGGTGGCGAAGCCGCCGGGCTCGATCACGGTCACCTTGACGCCGAAGTCGGCGACCTCGTGGGCGAGGGTCTCGTTCAGGCCTTCGAGGGCCCACTTGGAGACGTGGTACGCGCCGCCGAGCGGCATCGCGATCAGCCCGGCGACCGAGGACAGCTGAATGATGTGCCCTGAGCCCTGCTCGCGCAGGTAGGGCAGCGCGGCCTGGATGACCCATACCGCGCCGAACACGTTGGTCTCGAGCTGGTCGCGCAGTTGCCGCTCGGTCAGCTCCTCGATCGCGCCGACCTGGGCGTAGCCGGCGTTGTTCACGATGACGTCGAGACGGCCGAAGTGCTCCTTGGCCCGCTTCACGCTCTCGAAGACGGTGGCCTTGTCGGTCACGTCCAGCGCGAGCGGAAGCACCGCGTCCCCGTAGGCGGCGACCAGCTCGTCGAGGCTCGCGGTGTCCCGGGCGGTCGCGGCCACCTTGTCACCGCGCGACAGGGCGGCCTCGACGAAGTTGCGGCCGAGGCCGCGCGACGAACCGGTGACGAACCAGACCTTGCTCATCATGTCTCTCTTCTCTCGTTGTCGGCTGTCGCATACGAGGTGCCGGCGGCCCGTTCCCTGTGACACGTCGCGACTGAGACGGGCATCACACTCCATCTGGGGATTCATGCCGAGCCGTTCGCTGTTCGAGCGATGTATCCGCAGAAACGGGGACAGGCTCCCCGCTTCTGCGACACGGGGCACTCAGGGGGCAGGCATGAGCAGTACGGACACGTTCGCGCGCGAGTGTCTTGCTCCGTGCCGGCGAGCGGACGCATCCCGTAACCACGAGCGGATTCTGATCGCCGCCCGCGCCGTCTTCGCCGAGGACGGGTCCGACGCGTCGCTCGACGAGGTCGCCCGGCGCGCGGGTGTCGGCAACGCCACGCTCTATCGCCATTTCGGCGACCGTGAAGATCTCATCCGCCAGGTCGCCACGCATGTCATCGCGCAGGTCGCGGATGACGCCGAGCGTGCGCTGGCCGAGGAGGACGATCCGTTCCAGGCGCTTCGCCGCTGCGTCAAGGCCGCCGCCTCCCATGGCGTCGGCGCGGTGCTGCAGGTGGTGCGGGGACGGTTCGCCAAGGACGAGGCGTTCTTCGCGGTACGCCGCCGAGGCGTGGCCGCGTTCGAGGAGATCATGCGGCGGGCGCGCGAGAGCGGGCAGCTTCGTCCCGACGTGACCTTCGACGATGTCTGGGGCATGCTCGCCCAGCTCACCCGGCCACTGCCGTGCTGCGACCGGGACGACTTCGACGCCCGTGCCGCCCGGTACATCGAGTTGTTCCTGGCCGGTCTGCGCGCTCCCGCGCCGAATGAACTGCCCGGCCCGCCCCCCGTGCCAACCGATCCTGTCCCTCGACGCTGACCGAAGCGGCGAAACCACCGCTGACCTCATATCTCGCTCGAGATCTCTCGAAATCTCGCCCGAAACGCTGGAGATACCTTCCGTAATGTCGACTACCGCACCGACCGCTCGGCGGAACGGCACCATGGCCGCACCGCAGGCCGTCCCCCGGCGATGGACGGCCCTGCTCTTCATCGCCCTCGCCCAGTTGATGGTCGTGCTCGACGCGACCATCGTGAACATCGCCCTGCCGTCGGCGCAGAGAGCGCTGGACATCTCCGACGGTGACCGCCAGTGGGTGATCACCGCCTACACCCTCGTCTTCGGCGGACTGCTCCTGTTCGGGGGCCGTATCGCCGATCTCGTGGGCCGCAAGCGCACGTTCCTGATCGGCCTGATCGGCTTCGCCGGTGCCTCGGCCCTCGGCGGCGCGGCGGTCAACACGGGCATGCTGCTCGGCGCCCGCGCGCTCCAGGGCGCGTTCGGGGCCCTGCTCGCGCCATCGGCGCTCTCGCTGCTCGCCACCATGTTCACCGAGCCGCGGGAACGGGCCAAGGCGTTCGGCATCTACGGCGCGATCGCGGGCGGCGGCAGCGCCGTCGGCCTGATCCTCGGCGGCGTGCTGACCGAGTACCTGAACTGGCGTTGGGCGCTCTACGTGAACGTGCCCATCGCGGCCGTCGCGTTCGTCGGCGCCCTGGCGTTCGTCCACGTCGCCGTGTCCTCGGGCCGGCGCGACCGCGCCCGCCTGGACATTCCCGGCGTCATCCTGGTGACCGCGGGTCTGGTGTCGCTCGTGTACGGCTTCACGCGTGCCGAGTCGCAGGGCTGGGGCGAGCGGGGCGTGATCGGCCTCTTCGTCGCCGCCGGCGTGCTGCTCGTCGCGTTCGTCGTCGTCGAGGCCCTGACGCGAGCGCCGCTGCTGCCCCTGCGCGTGGTCACGGACCGCAACCGCGGCGGTGCCTACCTCGCGGTCGGCCTGGCCGTGATCGCGATGTTCGGGCTCTTCCTCTTCCTGACGTACTACCTGCAGATCGTCAAGGGCTACTCGCCGGTCAGGAGCGGCCTGGCCTTCCTGCCGTTCACGGCGGGCATGATCACCGGCTCCACGCAGATCGCGGCTCGGCTGATGCATCGTGTCCCGGCGCGGGCCCTGATGGTGCCCGGCCTGCTCGTCGGCGCGGCCGGGATGCTCCTGCTCACCCAGCTCAAGGTGGACAGCTCCTACGTCGGCGTCGTCCTGCCCGCCGAACTCCTCATCAGCCTGGGGCTGGGCTCGACGATGATGCCCGCGATGAACCTGGCGACCTCCGACGTCGCCCCACAGGACGCGGGTGTGGCGTCGGCGATGGTCAACACCGCCCAGCAGGTCGGCGGCTCGATCGGCACCGCCCTGCTCAACACGATCGCCGCGACGGCCACGACCACCTACATCGCCGCGCACGCGCACGGCCGGCCCTCGCGCCTGCTCGTGGCGGTCGGCCAGGTGCACGGCTTCGCGGTCGCGATCCGGTGGGGGACGGGCATCCTCCTCCTGGCCGCCCTCGTCGTGGCCGTCCTGATCAACGGCAGGAAGGGAGGCCGGCGCCGGCTTCCGCAGGCCTCCGCTCCGGCGGGCGCACATGCGGGAGCGAGGCCGGACGTCCAAGAGCCGAGGCCCGCCCTGAACGTCGAATCGCCGTCCGTCGGCGGAAACGGCGTCGCCCCCGCACTCGACGGCATCGCGGTCGGAGGCCGGATCCGCGGAGCGGGGAGCGTCCCGCTGCCCGGCGCCACGATCACCCTGGTCGAACTCGGCGGGCGCCAGCTCGGCCGGGCCACGACCGGGGCCGACGGGTCGTACACGTTGAGTGCCCCGGCCCCCGGCTCGTACGTGCTCATCGTGGCGGCCGACGGTCACCAGCCGCAGGCGGCCACGGTCACGGTCGGCGACGAACCACTCTTCTACGAGCTGACACTGTCCGGCACATCCGGCCTGGCCGGCGTCGTCCGCAGCGCCACGACCGGGGCCCCGGTCGCCGCGGCGACGGTCGTCGTGACCGACCTGCGCGGTGACATCGTCGGTTCCGCCGAGACGGACCAGGGCGGCAGGTTCTCCATCGAGGATCTGGTCTCCGGCACCGTCACCCTCGTCGCCGACGCGGACGGCCACCGGCCGAGCGCGGTACGGGTCGAGGTGAGCGGGCCGGGCACCACGCAGTGCGACGTCGAGCTCCGGGCCGGTGGCCGGATCAGTGGCACCGTACGCGCCGGGGCGGGGAACACGCCGCTGGGCGATGCCCGGGTCGCCCTGGTCAACGCCGCGGGCGACACGGTCGCCACCACCATGACCGGCTCCGATGGCGAGTACACCTTCACGGGCCTGGAGAGCGGGGAGTACACCCTGACCGCCAGCGCCTACCAGCCCGCCACGACCACGATGACCATCGACGGTACGGAGCAGACCGCGACCGATCTGCGGCTCGGCCACCCCGGCGAATGACGGGGTGACGAGAGCGGCGGCCGGCGGTGCGCCGAGCAGAGGCCACTGACCTCTCCGGCGAACCCCGGCCGCTCCACGGGCTCGGCCGAGGCGGTCCTACGTTGATCGTGGACGGTCGTCGCCTCGCGAGGCGATTCATTTCCACGGGCCGGGTAGGGCCGGAGCCGTGAACAAGGCAACACGTCGTACGGTGCTGGTGGCGGGGACGGCCAACGTCGCGATCGCTCTCGCCAAGGTGGTCGCGGGTGTCCTCGCCGGGTCGGCGGCGATGCTCGCCGAGGCGGCGCACTCACTGGCCGACACCCTCAACCAGGGGTTTCTGCTGACCTCGCTGTACCGCAGCGACCGCCCGGCCGACGCCGAGCACCCCTTCGGCTACGGCAAGGAGCGCTACTTCTGGTCGCTGCTGGCCGCGGTGGGCATCTTCGTCGCGGGCGGCGGTTTCTCGATCTTCGAAGGCGTCCTCACCATCCAGCGGGGCGGTGAGGCCACGGGCGCGGTCTTCGCCTACGTCGTGCTCGCGATCTCCTTCGTGGCCGAAGGCTCGGCGCTGCTCAGGGCGATCCGGCAGGTACGCGGGGAGGCGGCCTCGCAGCGGCGATCCCTGCCCGAACAGGCACGGCGCAGCTCCGACACCACGATCCGGGCGGTGCTCTTCGAGGACACCACGGCATTGATCGGACTCGTCGTGGCGGCCGCCGGCCTGACGCTGCGCGAGCTCACCGGAGCGGCCTTCTGGGACGGCGCGGCGTCGATCCTCATCGGGCTGCTGCTGATCGTCGTGGCCTGCAGCCTCGGCCGGACCAACATGCACATGCTCATCGGCCAGGCCGCCGACGAGGAGCAGCGGCGTGCCATCACCGGCGAGATCGAGGCCGCCCCGGGGATCGGCACCGTCCTGGAACTGCTGACCATGCAGCTCGGCCCCGACGCCCTCATCGTCGCGGCCAAGGTCGCCTTCACCGACGACATCAGCGCCGACGACGCGGAGGACGTCGCCGACGACGTCGACCGGCGGCTACGCGAGCGGCTGCCGGCCATCCAGCACGTGTTCCTCGACCCTACCCAACGGTCGTCGGCGTGACCGGCCGGGCGTACGACCATGCCGTCGGGGAAGGGCAAGGGCACGGGGCCGGATCGACGTGACGCGGGAGCGAGCATGAGCGATGAGGAGGTCGAGGTCGGCGCGCACGATGTGAGGCTGTCCAACACCGGCAAGGTGCTGTTCCCGGCCGACGGCATCACCAAGGGCGACCTCATCGGCTACTACCGCGATGTCGCCGCCGTGATGGTGCCGTACCTGCGGGACCGTCCGCTCGCCACGGCCCGCCACCCCGACGGGATCGACGGTGAGCGGATCTTCCAGAAGAACGTGCCCGACTACTTCCCCGGCCGGGTACGGCGCGAACGGGTGGCGAAACAGGACGGCGAGGTGCTGCACGCCGTCTGCGACAACGCCGCGACGCTCGTCTACCTGGCGAATCAGGCCTGCATCGAACCGCACATCTTCTTGAGCAGGATCGACCGCCTCGACGACCCGGACCAGATGGTCTTCGACCTCGATCCGCCCGACCCGTCGCGTTTCGAGGATGCCCGGCGTGCCGCCCTGGAACTGCGGCGCCTGCTGGAGGGGGAGCTGGAGCGGCCGTCGGTCATCGATCGCCTGGGCGAGGTCGACGACCCATGGTCGAGCCTGAGCCGGCGCCGCTACGGCCTCGGCCCGCTGCGTACCCGCCTCCAGCGCATCACCGGCCGGTGACCGGCGCGGCGCGACCGGACGACACACGAGCGGGCGGCATCGGCCGACGTGACGGCGGGTGCCGCCTTGTGCGCCCGGTCGGTGCGGGGACCTCCTCACGGGTGGCGGTCCCCGCACCGACCGGCTCGGGCTCGGGCTCCGGTGACGGTGCGGGCGGCGGGCCGGGCCGCGGCGGAACCGGCTCCGGCCGCGGCGGCTCGGGCTCTGGACTCCCCGGTACGGGCCGCGGCGGTGGCTGAGGGATCACGTCCACGGGGGTTCGTCTCGGCTGGAACACCGCGCCGACGGCGTACTGTGTCGCCGTCGGCGCGGCGGTATGCCGCATGGTCGCCATTGTCCTTCTGGCTCCTTCCCGGCTCCTTTCGCGTTCCGCCGGTTACGACGGTGGTCCCTGCCCGCCCTACCACCCTCGCCCGGATCCATGCATCGTGCCGCGAACGGATCTAGGAAATGATCAGCCGGCCGACCTTGTTGGCGGTGAGTTCGGCGAACCAGATCGACCCGGCCTGTTCGTTGTTGAGGTCGCAGGGGCTCGACAGCGACGACGGGGTCGGGTAGGTCGCGATCTTGTGGGTCGCCGGGTCGAAGCTCGCCATGCGGTTGCCCAGCCCGACGCTGCCGGCGAAGTTCAGGGGGAAGTACAGCCTCCCGTCGCTGCCGGTGACGATCGGGCCGGGAATCGGGAGGGGGTTGCCGATGCTGATGCCGTTCAGCAGCCCGCTGAGCAGGCCGTTCGCCCCGAGGAGCGGATATTCGGTGATCTTGCCCGTGGCGGGGTCGATGCGGGCCAGCTTCATCGCCAGCTCCTCGGTGACCCAGATGGCGCCGTCGGGGCCGGTCGTGACCCCGAGCGGGAACGACAGGGGCGTCGGCATCGTGTAGGAGGTGACCTCCTTGGTGTCGACGTTGATGGAGTAGACCTTGTTCTCCAGCGGCATGTCGGTGACCATGGTGCGGCCCGGGCCGGGCTTGATGATCCCGAACAACGCCTGCTCCGCGCCGAGGGCCGTGGGCAGCCGATACCTGGTCATCGTGTGGGTCGTCATGTCGATGCGGCCCACCGAGCCCAGCCCGCCGAGCGTGAACCACATCGCGTTGTCGGGGCCCTTGCTGATGTCGTTCGCCAGGCCCAGGCCGACATGAAGGGGAAGGTCCAGAGCCTTCACACTCAGGGCGTTCGCCCAGGGAAGGCGGAGCTCTCGCATGGCACCGGAGTCGGGGTCGATACGGAGCAGGCTGTTGCCCGTGACCTCGGTCGACCAGATCGCCCCGTCCTGGCCGACCTCCTCCCCGCCCGGCACCGACAGCGGCATCGGCGTGTTGAACTCGGTGAACCGGCCGGTCTGGGGGTCCATCCGGGCGAACTGGCCGGCAAGGTACTGCTCGACCCAGAGCCGGCCCTTGAGGTCGAACTCCACCTCGCAGGCGCCCGAGATCGGTCCCGTCGGCAGCGGACCGTACTCGACCACATGAGGTTCGGCGGCCTGTGCCCCGGCGGCGGGGGAGAGGACCGCGCCGCCGGCGATGACGGCGCAGCCGAGCACGCTTCGCAGCCGGCGCGTGGTGCTCCGCAGGTATGAGCGCGGACGCGTGATGAGGTGTGGCATGCCTGCTTCCGTTCTTGTCGATCCAGCGCCGGCCTAGTGCCCGGCGACGTAGGCGGGGGTGAAGGCGACGGGGAGGGCCATGAGGCCGCGCATCTGCATGGACGGTCGCCAGACGAGGTCCTCGGAATCGACCGCGAGCACCGTGTCCGGAAGCCGGTCCAGGAGGACCTCGACGGCGACCTGGGCCATGACCTCGGCGATCTCCGGCGCCGGATGCGGGCACCTGTGCTCACCGTGGGCGAAGGCCATGTGGGCGTGGTTGCCGCCGGGGCCGGCGTGCGGGTCCGGCCGTATCGCCGGATCGGAGTTGGCTCCCGCGAGGCTGAGGACGACCCCGTCGCCGGTGCGGATGTGCCGCCCGCCGAGCTGGGTGTCGCGCGTCGCCCATCGCCCGAGGCTGTTCTGCCCGGGGGTGTCCTCCCACAACACCTCGTTCAGCGCCTGCCCGACACTGCGGCGTCCACCCGCCAGCGTCAGCGCGAACCGGTCGTCGGTGAGCATCAGCCGCAGCGTGTTGCCGATCCAGTTGGCCATGGCGTCCTGGCCCGCGGTCAGGGTGATGATGAGGTCGTGGGTGAGCTCCTCGTCGGTCAGGTTCGAGGAGTGGGTCACCATGCGGGAGGGGATGTCGGGGCCGGGGTTCTCGCGCTTGGTCTGCAACAGCCGCATCATCGTGGCGGCGAACCGCTGGTACGCCTCGACCGAGCCGTTCATCGCCTCGACCACGTCGCGGGCCAGCTCCGGTGCCTCCTCCTCCGGGAGGCCGAACATCCATGCCGCGACGAGCACCGGCAGCGGGTGCGCGAACTGCGTCATCAGGTCGGCCTTGCCGCTGCCGGCGAAAGAGTCGATCAGGCTGTCGGCGATCCGCTCGCACTGGAACCGCAGCTCGAACTGGTCGACGCCGGAAAGAGCGCTCCTGATCGCCGAGGCGTGCCGCTCGTGTTCGGCCCCATCGGTGAACAGCACCGACGGCTGATAGGCGATGAACGCCATCAGGGGCCAGTCGGGCGGCACCCGATCCCAGACGTTCCAGCGGCGGCAGTCGCGGCTGAAGAGCTCCGGATTGCTCAGAACGTGGTGGAGCTCCCGATAACCGATCACCAACCAGGCGGGAATGTCGCCCTCGAGCATGACCGGGACGACCGGACCGTGTTCCCGTCGTATCTCCCGGTACAGCTCGACAGGCCTGGTCTGATAGCGCGGCCCGTACAGGGGGACGGCGTCGTGGTGGTCCGGGTAACCCGGCGGTGGGGAACCGGCCGTCTGCTGCGAATCGGTCATGAGGTCTCTCTCTGGTTCATCACGCGTTCTCCGTGGCGGCGGAAAGGGCGAAAAGGTGGTTGACCAGTGCGATCAGCACGGCCTTGCTGGAGTCACGCCGGCGTGCGTCGCATCCGACCAGCGGGATGTGGTCGGACAGGTCGAGCGCGGCCCGTACCTGATCCAGCGTGTACGCCGGTCCGCCGAAGTCGTTGCGCGCGACGATGAAGGGCGTGTCCTGTTGTTCGAGACGGTCGATGGCGTACCAGGAGTCCTCCAGGCGGCGAGTGTCCACGAGGACGACCGCGCCCAGAGCGCCCAAGAACAGGCGGTCCCACAGAAACCAGAACCTCTCCTGCCCGGGCGCGCCGAACAGGTAGAGGACCATCTGGTCGTTCAGGCTGATCCGGCCGAAGTCGAACGCGACCGTGGTCGTCGTCTTGTCGCGTACGACGGACGCGTCGTCGACTCCGACGCCCGCTCGCGTCATCGTCTCCTCGGTGCTCAGCGGGCGGATCTCGCTGACCGAGCGGACCATGGTCGTCTTGCCCACGCCGAAACCGCCGACGATCACGATCTTCAGGCCGTTGCTGGCGGTCTTGCGCAGCGGCGTGAGGACGGCCTGATCAGAGGTTTTCGAGTCCAATGAGCACCTGCTTCAGGATTTCGAGATCGGGTAGCTGCGACCGGCGGACGGCCGGCAGTGGATTGCGAGCGGTGATGTGGCCGGTGTCGAGCAGATCGAGCAGGAGGATCTTCACGATGGTGACGGGCAGCCCGAGCTCCGCGGAGATCTCCACGACCGAGAGCGGGCCGGCGCACAGCCGGAGGATCCTGGCGTGCTCGGACTGCATCCCCGGCTCGGGACCGGACTCGCTGACGATCAGCGTGACGACGTCGAGCGGGTTCTCGTTCGCGTGGCTGCGTCCGCCGGTCACGGTGTACAGCCGGTCCGGGTCCTCGCCGGCGAACCGCGGGCTCATTGTGACCGGCTGCCCAGCTCGTGTTCGCGGGGTGCGGCGACCAGATGTTCGCCGAGCTGTTCGACCAGCTCGTCCATGTTGTGACCGATGAGGCCGACGTCGGCCTCATCGCTCGCGATGACGGCGAGGTGGGCTCCCTCTCCCGCCTCCACGATGAACAGCATGCCGCCGTGGAATTCGGTCATGGACTGCCGCACGCCGCCGCTGCCATCGCCGAACTCGGCCGACGCCCCGTGGGCGAGGCTCTGGATTCCCGATGCGATGGCGGCCAGCTGGTCGGCCTGGTCCAGGGTCAGCCGGGACGTGTGGCACAGTTTCAGCCCGTCGCTCGACAGAACCAGGGCGTGGCGTGTCCCCGGCGTCCGCGAGAGCAGATTCTCCAGCAGCCAGTCGAGCTCGCGATCTGCGGTTTTCATAGGAATGTGGGGCGAGGATCCGGTGCCTTCCGACCGGGCTCCGCCCTGCCTCCAATCTGTTGTGTGGCCAGGCCCGGACCGTCAGCGGGAGTCGCGGTCGTCGGTGCCGTCCGGGGAAGATGCGGCTGCCTGGCCGCGGGACGCCTGCCGGAAGGCCTTGAACCGCGCTCCGGTGTCGGCGGCGCGCTTCGTGGTGCCGGACTTCGGTGCGGCCCGGTCCGCGGAGGTGGACTGCGAGAGGGTCTGGCCACGCCGGCGCTGGGGCAGCGGGGGCGTGCCGTCCGCCCCGGCCTCGATGTCCTGCCCCGGGGTCGTCGCCTGGACGGGTGCCGCCTCCCGTACGGGGCGGGAGACGGCGGTGCGGCGCGGCCGTACGGGCCCGGTGGCGCGCACCACGGCGACCGGATGCGACACGGCGGTGGCCTCACCCGAGATCTGCGTGATGAGCTGCTGCGGAATCATGACGATGGCGCCGGTGCCGCCGCGTGACGAGGGCCGGAAGGAGACGGTCAGGCCGTGCTTGCGAGCAAGGCAGCCCACCACCGCGAGCCCCAGCCGGGTGCCCGAGAGCGCCGTGAGGTCGAGCGGCTTGGACGAGACCGCCCGCTTCGCCCGTTCGAGCGCGGCGGGGCTCATCGCGAGGCCGGCGTCCTCGATCGTGACGATGACGCCCGCGTGCACCTCCTCCACGTACACGTACACCTGATCGGACGGAGGCGAGAAACTGGTGGCGTTGTCCATCAGCTCGGCCAGCGCGTGCATGACGCCCTCGGCGGCGTACCCGGCGACCGCGACGGTGCTGGTCGAGTGCACGCTCACCCGCTGGTACGCGCTGATGCGGCCGACCGCGCCGCGCAGAATGCTCTCCATGACGATCGGCTTGGTCCAGCGCCGGCCCGACCGGGCGCCGGTGAGCACGGCGATGCTGTCGGCCAGCCGGCCCGCCTGGGCGGTGCTGTGGTCCAGCTTCAGCAGGTCGCCGAGGACCTCTTCGTCGTAGCGGTGCTCCATCTCGCGCAGGTCGGCGAGCATGCTGGTCGCCAGGGCCTGGACCCGGCCGGCGGCGCTCGCGCAGGCCGCCATCGCGGCGTCCCGCATGCGTTCGCCTCGGCCGACCTCGTGGGCGACCGTGTGGAGCAGGCGCCGCTGCGCGCCGTCCTCCGGGTAGGCGATCTCGGCCAGGACGGTGTCCGCCGACGCGCCCTCGCGCAGACGCTTCACCATCGCCGGCAGGGTCTCATCGGCCAGCCGGGTGACGTCGGCCTCCGCCGTCTCGATGCGCGCGCGCAGCGCACGTCCGTTGTAGAGGAAATAGGCCGTGACCGCGACGGCGACACAGACCACGACCGCTGCCAACCCGGTGAACGCGACCACGACGGCCCGGTACGCGGGCTCGGCGGCGGCGGTCGCCACGAAACACCCGCCGCCGGTCACGATCAACGCGACGAGCAGGACGAGCACCGCCCGGTCCGTCGGCTGGAGCTCGGCCCGATGACGGACTGAAAGGGATGCTGACATCGATCAAATCCTCATCGGATTGGGAGGCAGAGGAGACATGGAGCCACCGAAACCGGCTCATGACACGGCAGGCCACCGCCGCACACGAGGACACTGCGTCGCGATCCTCACCGATACCTGAACCGGCGCTGAGCGGTAAGTCCTCGTGTCGATCACGGAGACGAACACTAATGGTTCAGTGGCCGTCGCGTAACAAGAAGTGACATGTCTGGACATGCCGCGAACGCGGCGTTGGAATCCCCTGTCGCTTTCCAGCCCGAAAGAACCGCTATAGCGGTCAAACATGATTTTCGATGTGAAGCGTAGATAAACGCCTCATATCGTCACGAAGTGCGGCGACCGGTCATGAGCTCTGCCGGTTCGCGGCGTCGGTGAGGTATCGGCGCACGCGTTCCCGGGCTTGATCGGAGACGTGGGGGCCGTGGGTGAAGGCGGCCACCTGGTAGTCGAGTTCGCCCAGCACGTGCGCGGTCTGCCGGTTGAGGGCGACGTCCTGGCAGAAGGCCTTGATGCCCCAGCTCATCCTGCGGACGTTCCAGATCGAGTCGCCGGTGAT
The DNA here is from genome assembly GCF_042429965.1 of Actinoallomurus acaciae. Classification (NCBI taxonomy): domain Bacteria; kingdom Bacillati; phylum Actinomycetota; class Actinomycetes; order Streptosporangiales; family Thermomonosporaceae; genus Actinoallomurus; species Actinoallomurus acaciae. The sequence continues at coordinate 3,061 of NZ_JBHLZP010000068.1, read as the reverse complement.
GAGCACGCCTGTCGTCTCGTGCAACAGCGCGACATGGCCCTCGGTGTGGCCGGGAGTGTGCACCACCCGAAGGCCGCCCGCGATCGGCAGCACGTGTCCGTCGGAGAACTCCTCGCCGACGACGATGGCCGGGAATCCGTTGCCGCGCTTGCCCAGGCGGTTCAGGAACCGGCCGCCGGCCGTGGCCGCGTCGCGCGGTGGCGACTGACCGGCCCGGGCCCACCGCGCGTCGGACTCATGGACGGCGACCGAAGCGCCGGTGACCTCGGCCATCTTCGCGGCACCGCCCGCGTGGTCGCCGTGGGCATGGGTCAGCACGATTCGCGTCACGTCCTCGGCCGCCTTCCCCATCACCGCCAGCGCGGCGAGCGTACGGCGGGTGGCCCCCTTGGTGCCGGTGTCGACGAGGGTGACCTGGCCGTCGTCGTCGATGAGCGCGTAGATGTTGAGGAAGTCGAACGGTGCTGCGGGGATGCGCCAGACGTTCGGCGCGATTTCGTGTGCGGCCGGCTTGGCCATGTCTTCTCCTTGTGTCGCGCCCGCCTCCGCCTTCAAGAGACGGAGCCGGACGGGTCTGGTGTGGATGTCCCGGACCGGTGAGGGGACGGTCGCGGATCAGGAATGGCGGAATTCGGTGTCGAGGGCGTTGACCAGCCGGTCGAAGGTGACGTCCAGGGATTCGGGAAGTCCGAAGGCGCCTTCGGCCTCCAGGGAGGAGATGCCGTGGCAGGCGATCCGCAGCATCCGGATCGCGTGGATCAGGTCCGCCCTTTCCAGGCCGTACCCCTGGAGCGCGGCCTGGATGATGCCGATCGCCTGGTCGCTGACCTCGGTGTGCTCGACGTCGCCGGGGGCGGGAGCCCGGACGCTCGCCATGTACCGGCCCGGATAGGCCGCGGCGTAGTCGCGGTACGCGACGGCGAGCGTCCGCAACGCGGTCCGCCCGGACAGGCCCGCGACCGCGGTGGCCATGACCTGGGTCATCTCCCGTACCGCCAGCACGGCGATGTCTCGTTTGACCGAGTCGAGTCCCTCGATGTGCTTGTAGAGGCCGGGTAGGGAGACCCCGCACCGCTTGGCGACCGCCGCGAGGGTGAGGCGCTCCAGGCCGACCTCGTCGGCGACGTTCGCCGCCTCGCGGACGATCCTGTCCTGGGTGAGTCCGACACGCGGCACGGGTCACCGGTCCCCGCGGCCGAGCACGACGCCGGTGCCGGTGACGAACAGGAGCAGGAGGGGGCCGGAGACGTACGCCAGCGGTGCCATGCTCGGGAGCAGCAGCAGATAGCCGATGCCGGAGGCCACGATGGCGACGGCGAGGGCGACCCCGGTGATGCGCAGCCAGCGGGGCAGCAGGCCCGTGGAGACGGCGGCCACGGCCATCACGGCAAGCGTGCACATCTTGATCCCGTCCAGCCGGTTCACCCCGTCGAACAGCAGGTGAGCGGTGCCGGGCGACGAGGCGCCGGCCAACGCGACGCCCAGTACGAACTGGCAGAACGAGATCAGCGCCGCCACGACGCCGGCGACTCCCACCCCGATCGAGCCGCCCCGGCTCGCGACCCTGGCCAGCGCCAGCGACACGATGGCCAGGCCCGCCGCGGGAAGGCCCTCGGTGAACAGGAACTGCGTGGTCACCGCGGCGCTGTGCCCGGCGAGCGCCGAGACGACCGCGGCGCCGCTGGAGTCGATCTTCGGGCTGGGTGCCCCGACCGACAGCCCCGCGACCCACGACAGGGTGTAGGCGATCCCGGTGATCGCGGGAAGGGTGATGAGGCCGCTGCGACGCGGCGCGATGGTGGTGGACATGGCCCGACCTCCGCTTAGTTAATCGAACTAACCTCAAGTTAATGGGATTAACAAGATTCCGCAAGGGGGTATCGCCGCGCGCTCGCCCAGGGACGTCACGTACTCCCGTGATCACCTTCCGCACCCACGGCGAGGAGGCGGAGGCCGTGGACGGCCCGCTGTCCGCTTTCGGACATCGGCGGCAGGAGGATCGGCGGGGCCGAGGTCTGGATGTCTGATCCTTTTCAAGGAAAAATGCGTTGATTGTCCGTTCAGCGAAGGGCGAAGCGTGGCGGAGCACCCTGGTCACCGGGGTGGTGGCCGTGTCCTCCTCGCGCCGGCCTTCGTGGGGCGTGAGCGTGAGCTCGCGGAGCTGCGCGCGGCGTTCGCCGCCGCGCCCGCGCTGGTCGTGGTCGAGGGTGAGGCGGGGGTCGGCAAGTCCCGGCTGCTGCGCGAGTTCCCGACGGCCCCGGACCGCGTGACGCTCCTGGCGGTGTGCCCGCCGTACCGCGTGCCGTTCACCCTCGGTCCGGTCGTGGACGCCGTCCGGGAGGCCGCCGCCGACGGCGTGGCCGGGCTGGAGCTCAGCGGGCTCGCGGGCGCGTTGCGGTCGCTGTTCCCGGAGTGGGCGGACGACCTGCCGGGGCCGCTGGAGCCCGCCGAGGACGCGCTGGCCGCCCGGCACCGGCTGTTTCGCGCGCTGACCGAGCTGCTCGACCGGCTGGACGTGTCGGTGCTCGTCGTGGACGACGCGCACTGGGCCGATGACGCGACGCTCGAGTTCCTGCTGTTCCTCGCGTCCCGCCGGCCGCAGCGCGTCAGCCTGGTGGTGGCCTACCGGCCCGAGGACGTACCCGCCGACTCACTGGTACGGCGCCTGTCCACGCGTCCGAGCGGTGAGGTCACGCGGCTGCGGCAGACGCTCGGGCCGCTCGACGTCGCCGGTACGGGCAGGCTGATGTCGTCGATGCTGGCCGGAGAGCCGGTCTCGGAGGCGTTCGCGGGCCTGGTCCACCGGCATACCGAGGGGCTGCCGCTCGCGGTGGAGGAGTCGGTGCGGCTGATGAGCGACCGTACCGACCTGGTCCGCCGCCGAGGCGAGTGGGTGCGCCGCCGCCTGGGCGAGATCCACGTGCCGCCGACCGTACGCGACGCGGTGCTCGAACGCGCGCAGCGGCTCGGGCCGCAGACCCAGGCGGTGCTGCGGGCGGCGGCCGTACTCGTGGACCCGGCCGACGCGGCCACCCTGGCGGCGGTCGCCGAGGTCAAGCCC
>NZ_JBHLZP010000067.1:0-24329 GCF_042429965.1 Actinoallomurus acaciae | reverse complement strand
CTCGACCTCGCCCAGCTCGATCCGATGCCCACGGATCTTGACCTGGTGGTCGGCACGGCCGAGGAACTCCAGAGTCCCGTCGGATCCGTAGCGGGCCAGGTCGCCGGTGCGGTACCAGCGCTCCCCGTCGTACTCGACGAAGCGGGCGGCGGTGCGCTCGGGGTCCCCGCGGTAGCCGGTGGCGACACCCGGCCCGCCGACCCACAGCTCACCGGGCACGTGGTCGGGCCGGTCCCGGCCGCGCTCGTCGACGACCCGCGCGCGCATGTTCCGCAGCGGCACTCCGTACGGAATGGACCGCCAGGCGGGGTCGACCTCGTCCACCTCGAAGACGGTGGAATGGATGGCGGCCTCCGTCATGCCGCCCAGTGCCGCGAAACGGCAGCCCGGCACGAGGGCGCGCAGCCGGGCGGGCTGATCCAGGCCCACCCAGTCCCCGCCGAGCATGACCAGGCGCAGCGTGTCGCCCAGCCCCCCACCTGCCGTCGCCCGCCCGCCCGGCGACTCGCCCCGCGCGGCCGTCACCAGCATGTCCAGCAGCGCCGGCACGCAACTGATCACGGTGACGCCGTGCCGCCGGACCGAGGACGCCCAGTGGTGGGCGTCGCGCCGGTGCTCCTCGTCGATCGCGACGACGCGTCCGCCGACCGACAGGAAGGCGAACACGTCGTAGGTGGCCAGATCGAAGTCAAGGGCGGACAGCGCCAGGGTCGCGTCGTCCGGGCCGATGTCGAACAGGTCGCCCACCGCGTCGATGGTGTTGACGACCGCGCGGTGCGGCGCCTCGACGCCCTTCGGCAGTCCGGTGGAGCCCGACGTGAAGATGAGGTAGGCCGTGTCCTGCGGCCCGGCGTCGGCGACCGGTGCCGGTCCCAGGCCCTCGGCCTGCGCCAGACGCAGCACGGTCGTCCCGGGAACCTGCTCCGGCAGGTGGGCGTGGGCGTCGTCGGTGAGCACGACGGCGGCGTCCGCGGTCTCGTGGATGCGGACCCGCCGGAGGGCCGGCTGGTCAAGGCCGACGGGCACGTAGGCGGCACCGGCGGCGAGCACGCCGAGGATCGCGGTGATCTGGTCGGCGCCCTTGGGCAGGGTGACGGCCACCGCGTCTCCGCGGCGTACGCCATGGCGGTGCAGGAGTGCCGCCACCTTCCGTGCGTCCAGGGCCAACTGCCCGTAGCCGAGCTCCGTGCCGTCCTCGCGGATCACGGCCACGCGCCCGGGATGGCGTTCGGCCAGGTCGAAGAAGCGCGTGTGCAGCGCATGGCCCGGTGCGGGAGCGGGCGGGAGCGCGGCTCGCGTACGCCGGGCGAGGTGCGCGGCGGGCGACAGCGGTCCGACGGGACGGAGCCAGGACGCGTCCGTGCCCTCCACGAGGTCGGTCACCAGCCGGCGGTAGGCCGCGAAGGCGTCGGCCACCGCTCCGGGGACGAACACGCCCTCGCGGACGTCCCAGTTGAGCAGCAGGCCGCCGTCGAGCTCGGTCACCTGGGCGTCGAGGGCGACCTGGGGGCCTTGGGAGATGGTCCAGACCGGCCGCCCGAAGGACGCCTGGACCGGTGGCTCGTAGATCTCGCCGAGGCCGATGGCGCTGGTGTGGACGACGGGCGCGAGCGCCGGACCGCCTTGGTGGCGGGCCAGGTCGCGGAGCACCTCGACGCCGCCGTACGCCCCGTGGGCGACCGCGGCCCGCAGCCGCGTCTGGAGCCGCCGGGCCTGCTCGACGACGGGCAGGTCGGCGCGCAGGTCCGCGTCCAGCATGATCGAGCTGCTGAAGTCGCCGACCAGCCGGGCGACGTCGGGAGTGATCATCTCCCGGTCGAAGAGCGGGAGGTTGAGCAGAAAACGCTGGGTGCCGCTCCACGCCGCGACGACCTCGGCGAAGGCGGTGGCGAGGAGCGCGGCCGGGGTGATGCCATGGCGGCGAGAACGCTCGACCAGGGCCGCCTTGGCCTCCGGGGCGAGCCAGTGGTGCAGACGTCCGGTACGGGTGAGCGCGGTGTCGGCCGCGGAGACGGGACGCAGCAGGTCCACCGTGGTCGGCAGCCGGGGCGGCGCGGGAAGGTCGGGAATCCGCTCGCGCCACCAGCGCGCGGACTCCTCACGTTCGGCCGCGCGGCGGCGGGCGTGCTCGGCCAGGTAACGGCGGTAGCTCAGGCCGATCGCGGGCAGCGGCTCGCCCGGTTCCTCGTACAGCCGGCGCAGGTCCGACAGCAGGTTGCGCAGGCTGAGCGCGTCGCCGGCGATCATGTCCAGATCCAGGTGCAGGCGTGTCCTGCCCGCGGGCAGCAGGGACAGCGCGAGCCGGAGAACCCCGCCCGCGGCGACGTCCATCCGGGCGTGGGTGTACCGCTCACGCAGGTCGTCCAGCACCGCGTCGAGCTCATCGGCGGACCGGTCGCGCAGGTCATGGACGATCAGGCGGGGACCGGCGGGGACGTGGTGCTGGCGGCCCTCGTCGTCGATGCGCACCCGCAACATCGCGTGGCGGGCCGTCAGCGCGTCCAAGGCCTCGCCGAGCCGCCGGGGATCCACGCCGTGGCCGTCGAACTCGGTGTAGAAGTGCGCGGCGACGCCGCCGAGCGGCTGACCGTCCTGCCGGCCGACCCAGTAGGCGTGCTGCATCGTCGCCAGCGGGTACGGCGCGTCCTCACCGGGGCTCGCGGACACGGGCGCCGGCGGGGCCGCCTCCGTGTTCGCGCTCTTGGAGATCAGCGCGACCCAGGTCGCCAGGATCGGGTCATCGGCGAGGTCCTGGAAGCCCACCGCCCAACCGCGGCGGCGCCAGGCGCCGACCAGAGACATCAACCGCAACGAGTCGAGGCCGAGTTCGAACAGGTCGCGATCGTCGTCGAGCTCCTCAACCGAGATCTCCAGCGCCCGGGCCACGTCGTCGCGCACCGCACGCGCCGTCGGGGCGGACGGGCGTGCGGCCGGAGGGCTCGTCGCGGAAGCTGCGCCTTCCGAGACCGGTCCCCCACCGAACTGTTCATCGCGCACGGACACAGATCCCCTTCCGTCGTACTCCTCGGTGCTTCGCAGGGCCGGACCGGCGGAGGCCTCCGATCGCGGAGGCCGTGGTGGCAGGTGTCCGCCGCCGGCTCCTGTCCACGCCAGGACCGCGTCGTCCGTTGGCGGGAGATGCCACGCTTATCGAAAATGATTATCATTAACGTCGATCAGTATGCACATGATCGAGGTCCACGCCAACCCCTCGGCACCGACCGAGGGGCGACGCCGAGAGGAAGTCGTTGCCGTGAAAGCTCATCCGACCTGGCCCGACGCCGATGCCGAGCGGTACCGGCGAGCCGGATACTGGAGTGGCCGGACGTTCGGCTCGTACCTGCGCTCCTGGGCCGGGGCACGACCGGGACACCTCGCGCTGGTCGACGGGGATCGCCGGTGGACCTACGCCGAACTCGACGCGGCCGCCGACCGCCTGGCGCTCGGGTTCCGGTCGCTGGGCGTCGAGCGCGGTGACCGGGTCGTGGTCCACCTGCCCAACCGGGCGGAGTTCGTGCTGGCCTGGTTCGGCCTCCAGCGCATCGGTGCGGTACCCGTGCACGCCATGCCGGGGCATCGCCGGACCGAGATCGAGCACATGGTGCGGGTCGGCGAAGCGGCGGCGTACATCATCCCGGACCGGCACGCACGCTTCGACCACCGCGAACTCGCCCGGCAACTGGTCGACGACTTGGCGAAGGAGGCGGCGGGCACACCGCCGTGCCGCGTGGTGGTCTGCGGCGATCCGGGCGCCCATCGCGATTTCACCCGGCTGGAGGACCTGTACGGCCCCACCGTCCCATCGGGTCTCGGCGACGACGGCGCGGAGTCCTCAGACCTCGCGCTGCTCCTGCTGTCGGGCGGTACGACCGGCCTGCCCAAGCTCGTCCCGCGAACCCATGACGACTACGCCTACAACGCGCGGGCCGCGGCGGGCATCTGCGCCCTGGACGAGGACTCGGTGTACCTGGCCGTACTCCCCATCGGGTTCAACTTCACGCTCGCCTGCCCCGGGGTGCTCGGCACGTTCATGTCCGGCGGCACGGTCGTCATCTGTCCCGACCCGAGCCCGCAGACCGCGCTCCGCCTCATCGACGAGAGGCGTGTGACGATCACGTCGCTGAGCCCGCCGCTGGTCCCGTACTGGCTGGAGGAGGCGGAGCACGGCGGCCACCGGCTCGACAGCCTGCGGGTGCTCCAGGTCGGCGGGGCGAGGATCTCCGCCGACCTGGCCCGGCGGATCGGGCCCGAACTCGGCGCCCGGGTCCAGCAGGTGTTCGGCATGGCCGAAGGCCTGATCAACCTCACCCGTCTCGATGACGCCGAAGAGGCGGCGTGCACGACGCAGGGCCGGCCGATCTCCCCGGACGACGAGATCCTCATCGTGGACGCGGAGGGCCGGCCCGTGACCGACGGCGAACCCGGGGAACTGCTCACCCGCGGCCCCTACACGCCGCGCGGCTACTACCGGGCCGAGGAGCACAACCGGAGGGCCTTCACCCCGGACGGCTTCTACCGCAGCGGCGACCTGGTCCGCCGGACACCGTCCGGGAACCTGGAAGTCGTCGGGCGGATCAAGGATCAGATCAACCGCGGCGGAGAGAAGATCGCCGCCACCGAGGTCGAGGAGCACCTCCTCACCCATCCGGCGATCACGGCGGCGGCGCTGGTCGGCGCCCCGGACGCCCAGTGGGGCGAGCGGCCGGTCGCCTTCGTCATCTGCCAGGGCCAGGCGCCCGGCTCCCGGGAGCTGGCCTCCTTCCTCAAGCAGCGCGGGCTGGCCGCCTACAAGGCCCCCGACGAGGTGATCGCGGTCGACCGCCTGCCGCTGACGGCGGTCGGCAAGATCGACAAACAGGCGCTGGCCCGGCGGCTGCCCCGGCCCTGACCCCGGCGGGGCGTCGACCGCGCCGACTCATCGCTCCTCGCGGAACAGCACGTGTCGCCGTACGACCGGGTCGTACTTGCGCAGTTGCAGCCGGTCCGGGTCGTTGCGCCGGTTCTTGCGCGTCACGTACGTGTAGCCGGTCCCCGCCGTGGACCGAAGTTTCACGATCGGGCGGAGCTCGTTGCGTGCCATGTCTCGACTCCCTTCAGATGACAGCGCCGCGATCCTAAGTGAAAACGAAAACCATTTCCAGTAGAGTGTCCGACCAACAGCCTCCCGGAAGGAACACGAGATGGCCCGTCGCTGCCAGGTCACCGGGCGCGAACCCGCGTTCGGCAACCACGTCTCCCACTCACATCGGCGCACCCGCCGCCGGTTCGACCCGAACATCCAGCGCAAGCGGTTCTGGCTGCCGAGCGAACAGCGGTACGTCCGGCTCACCGTGAGCGTCAAGGGCATCAAGACGATCGACAAGCGGGGCATCGAGGCGGTCGTCGCCGAGATCCGCGCCCGTGGGGGAAAGGTCTGATGGCCAAGAAGAGCAAGATCGTCAAGAACGAGCAGCGCCGGGTCGTCGTCGCCCGTTACGCCGAACGCCGCGCCGAGCTCAAGCGACTCATCAAGGCACCCGACACCGATCCGCAGACGCGTGCGGAGGCAGTGCGCGAGCTGGGCCGCCAGCCCCGCGACGCCAGCGCGACCCGGCTGCGGAACCGCGACGCGGTCGATGGCCGGCCCCGGGGGACCTTGCGCAAGTTCGGCCTGTCGCGCATCCGGTTCCGCGATCTCGCCCACCGCGGTCAGCTCCCCGGCGTCCGCAAGTCCAGCTGGTAGCCGCGAGCGGAAGGCAGAAGACGATGCAGGACCTTCATGTCACCATCGCCACCGGCATGACCGCCGACCTGACCGATCTGCTGTGCGCGCGGACCCGGGCGTTCGGCGTCGCCGTCGCCCGTTACCGGCACCGCGGCGACATCCTGACCCGCGCGTACGGGGGCGAGCAGGTCCAGCTGCCGGTCGCCCACTGCACGAGCTGCACGCTCCGGGAGGATCTGCCGCGCTTCCTGTCCGGCGTGGCGGGCCGCCACGACCGGCTGCTGCTGGTCCTTCCCGAGATCGCCGATCCGCTGGACGCCGCGACCGCCATCGACGCGGCGGACATCGGAGTACGGATCGACACGGTCGCGATGGTCGCCGATCTCGCCACGATCGCCCGCGAACTCGGCGGCGGCGAAACCCTCGCCGACCGCGGAATCGCCGGCGGGGCCACCGACGGCCGTACGGTCTCCAGCGTGCTGGCGCACCAGGCCGAGACCGCCGACCTCTTTCTCACCTGGGCTCCCCCGCACACCGACCCGTTCGAGGCCGCGGCCGGCCACGGCCTGCTCACCCACCTGTCCCCGTGGGCGCGTTCCCTCGACCTCGAGGCCGTCACGGACCTGACCGCGCCCGCGGGCAGACCGGCCTTCGACCTGCACGCGGTGCACGAGCGCACGCAACCCGGTGGAGCCCTGCCCGGCTGCCCGGACCCCGTGGGACAGGTCAGCACCCTCATCTGGCGCAGCCGCCGGCCGTTCCATCCCGAGCGGCTGTACGCCGCGCTGGAGCCGGTGCTGGACACGGGAGTCGTGCGCGCCCGCGGCCATCTCTGGCTCGCCAGCCGCCCGCTGACGCTGCTGTCGTGGGAGTCGGCCGGCGAGACACTCGCCATCGAGCCGGCGGGACGGTGGCTGCACGCCGCCGATCCCGCCACCTGGCGCCGGGCCTCCCCCATCCGCCGCACGACCGCGTCGCTGGACTGGCATCCCGAGTACGGCGACCGGCGTACGGAGATCCGTTTCACCGGGCTCGACATCGCCACCGCCGAGCTGTGCTCCGCGCTGGACGAGGCGGTCCTCACCGACATCGAGATGACCGCCGGAGAACTCGTCTGGGCGCGGCTGCCCGACCCGTTCACACCCTGGCTCGGGCCCGCCGCCGAGCCGGGCACCCGCCGGACCGCCTGAAAGGACAAGACACATGAAACCCGGCATCCACCCCGACTACCGGCCCGTCGTCTTCCGGGACCGGTCGGCCGGCTACGCCTTCCTCACCCGCTCCACCGCGACCAGCGAGACGACCGTCGAATGGAGCGACGGGAACACCTACCCCGTCATCGACGTGGACGTCTCCTCCGCGAGCCACCCCTTCTACACGGGCCGAGGCCGCGTGGTGGACACCGCCGGACGGGTCGAACGGTTCCGGCGTCGCTACGGGCCGGCCGCCGAAGGGAGCCGATGACCGCGGCGTCGAGGGCTCCTCACCGGCCGAACCACGTCCGCAGCCGGGGGAGGACCTCGGCGCCCAGACGCGTGATGTTCTGCTCGGTACGGACGAGGTCGCCGCCGCCTTCGACCATGAGGATCAGGTGCCGGACGCCGGTGCGCTCCACCGTCGTGACCATGGTCTTCAGGCAGTCATCGGGTGTGCCGACCGGGTGAATGCCGCAGAGGAATCCGGCGTACTCCTCGGCGTCGCGCGGAGTCCGCGGGCGGCCGTCGACGGGAACGTACCCGGCCAGTCCGGGGCCGAGCCAGCGCGGCAGTTCGGCACGCAACAGGCGCTGCGCCTCGGCCCGGGTGTCCGCGACATGGGCCACGACGGCCGCGATGTGGTCGCGGGACGCCGCCGCCGGCCGGGCGGCGGCGTAGGCGTCGAGCATCCCGCGCTTGCCGTCATCGTCGATGTGCATGCCCAGCAGCATCGGCAGGCCGCGCTCCGCCGCCAGCGCCACCGAGTTCGCGGACGTGCACGCCACGGTGACCGGGGGGACACCGCGGGTCCTCGGCACCATCGGGACCTCGCGGAACGCATAGGTCGGCCCGTCCGCGGAGATGTGCTCCCCGGTCAGCGCGGCCAGCAGGAGATCGAGGCTCTCGGCGAAGGCGGTCTCATAGCGTGCCAGTCCGGTGCCGAAGACCTCCAGGTCGACCCAGGGACCGCCGCGGCCGACCCCGAGGTGGAAGCGGCCGGACGAGACCAGGTCGAGCAGCGCGGTCTGCTCGGCGAGCGCCACCGGATGGTGGGTGGACAGCACACTGACGGCGGTACCCACCACGACGCGTTCGGTCCGCCCCAGCACGTAGCCGGCGAGGGTGGTGGCGGACGGGCACACGCCGTAGGACATGAAGTGGTGCTCGGCGAACCACACGTCGTCGAAGCCGGCCCGCTCGGCCGCGACGGCCGCGTTCACGGTCGCGGACAAGACCTCGCCATGACTTCGACCGGGAAACCCGGCCGCCAACAAGAAGACGCCAATCCGGATCCCCCCGTCTCCCCAAGGTGGTGGATTCACCGGGAAACCCGGGCATTCACCGGTCGTACGGCGTCCGAAGTCCGCCGTAACCGACGACTCTGGCACTCACCATCACCGCCTGGAATCGAAGGCCGCACACCAAGGCCAGGTCGCGAACCGGCCGGAGAGCGCTCCGGCCGCGGGCACCACGAGCTTGGAGGACCAGCACATGCCGCACCACGTCCATACCGATCACGCTCATGACCACGGACAGGGCTGCGGTCACGTGGCCTTCCCCCACGAGGATCACGTCGACTATGTCCACGACGGTCACGTTCATCGCAGCCACGAAGGACACACGGACGAGTGTGAGAACGCCGAGCACCTGGTGCACGACGGGCACACCCACCGGCACGGGCCGGACTGCGGCCACGTCGCCGTCCCGCACGGGGACCACACCGACTACATCCACGACGGTCATCGCCATGCGGCGCACGAGGACCACTGGGACGATCACTGATCACAGTGTGGCTTCGGTGCGATGACCGCCTCCTATCGACAACGGTTTTCATCTTCCCCGGGACGTGCCGCGTAGGCAAGGCCCGCTACTCGTACGGGTCGGAGGGCTTGCCGACGGAGCGTACGGCGGTGGCGGTGAGCCGGGGCGTGTCGACGTCATGGATCTTCGCCCAGGCCGGTGACCAGGCGCCGGTGACCTGGACCCAGCGGTCGGCGGCCGGCGCGGGTACGCCGGTGACCGCGATGCGCATGGGGACGGCGTCGGCGGCGCAGCACGTCATCCGGAGCCGTACCAGGAGCCAGCGATCCCGGCCGGCCGGGGCGGCGAACCCGGTGAGGACGACCTGCCGCCCGGTCAGGGTGTCGTGGCCCGACCGGGCCTGGAACGCGCGGGCGGTGAACTCGGTCAGGGAGATCCGTGCCGGGCCGCCGGGCGACAGCGCCCCCAGACTTCGGCCCGCGTCGACGGGGGGCGCCGCCTGGTTCAGGGCCCGCGAGGCGGTGAAGGAGCCGAGGGCGGAGGGCGCGATCGCGAAGATGGCCAGGGGCGGGAGAAGGAACAGCCAGGCCACCCCGGGACCTCGGCCGTGGCCGTGCCCGTCGCCGGACGGGTCCTCGGCGCGCCGCCGCCAGTCCCGGACGACTCCGGCGCCGCCGAGTGCGCACAGGACCGCGCCGGCGCCGATGATCAGGATCCGGAAGCCGGGGCGGACGTAGTTGAGGTACTCGTCGCCGGCGGTGGTGATCCACAGCAGGGCGGCGCCGGTGGCCAGCAGCGAGACGCTCTGCCCGGCCCGCCTCACAGCAGCACCCGGCCGACGAGTGCGCTGACGCCGATCCCCAGCAGGAACGTCAGCGGGGCGAACCGGAGCGCGAAGCGCGCCCCGAAGGTGCCCGCCTGCAGTGCGATGAGCTTGAGGTCGACCATCGGGCCGATCACAAGGAACGCCAGCTTGGCCGTTGTGGAGAACTGCGTCAGGCTGGTGGCCACGAACGCGTCGGCCTCGGAGCAGATCGACATGACCACCGCCAGCACCCCCAGCACCACCACCGACAGCCAGGGAATCCCCGCCACCCTGGCCATGTAGGCCGCCGGCACGAGGACGCTCAGCGTCGCCGCGACGGCGGCTCCGGCGACCAGCAGACCACCGGTGTGCAGCAGGTCGTGCCGGAGCGCCGCGGCGAACCCCGCCCACCGCCTCGTCCGCGTCGCGGGTGCGCGGGCGGGGATCCGCAGCCAGTCCCCGCGGCCGAACCTCAGCCAGACCCACCCGGCCACCACCGAGACGAGCAGGGACGCCACGAACCGGGCGGCCACCATCTCCGGGTGGCCGCGGAACGCCACCGCCGTCGCGACCAGCACCACCGGGTTGATGGCCGGTGAGGACAGCAGGAACGCGAGTGCCGCCGCGGGCGTGACGCCCCTGGCCATCAGCCCGGACGCCACCGGCACCGACGCGCACTCACAGCCGGGCAGCACCGCGCCCGCCACCCCGGCGGCCGGCACGGCGAGCGCCGGACGCCGCGGCAGCGCCCGCCGCCAGAAGCCCTCCGGGACGAACGAGGCGATCGCGGCCGAGACCGCCGCGCCGAAGACCAGGAAGGGCAACGCCTGCACACAGATCGCCACGAACACGGTCGCCCACCCCTGCAACCGGGGGAACCGCACGTGAGGAGCGACCAGCACCCGGCCCGCCACCAGGACCGCGGCGACCAGGACACCGCCGAGCACCGCCCGGGGACCGGCCGCCATCGGAGGCCGGCCCCACTCCGGGGGCGGCAGGTCGGCCTCATCGCTCCATGTCGCGTCGGCGACGCCCCGTCCAGACACGACGGCCATCGTCCCAGAGACCACGCCGCCCCGTGCCACACCCGGTAGCGGCCGCACGCCACGCGCACGTCACGAAGACCAGGGCGACCGGCCGGTCAGGCGCACTCGACGCACCGAATCGCTCCATGTCGCGCCGGCGACACCCCGTCCAGACACGACGGCCATCGCCCCAGAGGTCCCGCCGCCCCGAGCCACACCCGATGGCGGCCGCGCGCCACGCGTGCGTCGCGGAGACCAGGGCCGCCGACCGGTCAGGCGCAGTCGACGCACCGACCGAAGATCTCCACGGTGTGATCGACGTCGACGAAACCCGCCTCGGCGGCGACGCGGTCGGCCCAGCTCTCGATGGCACGACCTTCGACCTCGACGCTGCGCCCGCACGAACGGCAGGTCACATGGTGGTGGTGGCCGCTGGTCTGGCAGCGACGGTAGAGCGTCTCACCGCTCTCGTCCCGGAGGGTGTCGACGACGCCGTCCTGGTTCAGCACCTGCAACTGCCGGTAGACGGTGGTCAGCCCGACGCGTTCGCCCCGGCGGCGCAGCTCGGCGTGGATCTCCTGGGCGCTGGAGAAGGTGGGCAGGTCCGCCAGCACGGAACCCAGCGCCTCCGCCTGCCGGGTACCCCGCACCCGCGTCCCTCGTGACATCGGCTGTGAGGTCATCGGCGTCACTCCGGCCGGTCCGGGATCGGGTTCCTTCATCGTTCACGCGACCTTATCAACCGTCCGTACCGTTCCGGTCGGCCCGCAGACAGCTGCCGCACACGCCCTGAACCTCGGCCTTGCGCGGGTCGGGTTCGAAGTCGGCCTCGGCCGCGATGCGATCCAGCCAGGCGCCATCGTCGTCGGCCGGATACTCCCGCACGGTTCCGCATCGCCGGCACACGAGGTGATAGTGACGGCCGGCGGTGCAGAGCCGATAGCGGGTCTCGCCATCTCCGGCGAAGGCGTGGAGCAGGCCGGCCTCGGCGAGGGCGGACAGGGCCCGGTACACCGTGGACATCCCGACCCCGTGTCCACGGCGGGCCAGTTCGACGTACAGCTCATGCGCGCCGACCGGGCGCTGCCGGTGCTCGATCGCCTCCAGCACCTGTCGCCGGCGCCGCGTCGGCGACAGGCCGGCGGAGCGGAGCCGCGCGGCGACCTCGTCGGCGTCGCCGCGGGGTTCACAGGGTGCTGTGGCGGAGTCCGGTCCCATGTCTCGACGGTACGTACATCGATCGATATTGACAACCATTACCGTTAAGACGACTATGGGATCCGTTTTCATTACCAAGCTTAGTGACACGGGAGATACGTTGCGCATCCGAACTGTGCGGCTGGCCGCACCTGCCTTCGCGGGACTGCTGGTCGCGGCGACGGCTTGTGGTGGTTCCAGCTCGGCGAGCAACACCGGCACCCCGGGCGGCAGGCTGAAGGTGGTCGCGACGACCACGCAGGTGGCCGACTTCGCCCGCAACATCGGGGGCGACAAGGTCGAGGTCACCCAGATCCTCAAGCCGAACGTCGACCCGCACGACTACGAGCCCTCCCCCGCCGACGTTCAGGCCATCGCCCAGGCCGACGTGGTCATCGAAAGCGGCGTCGGGCTGGAGAAGTGGCTGGACCAGACCATCGACTCGGCGGGGTTCCACGGCACGCGCGTCGACTCCAGCAAGGGCGTGACCATCCGCAAGGGCAACGGCACCGACGAAGAGGCCGCCGGGGACCCCCACATCTGGCACAACCCCAAGAACGCCGAGATCATGAGCGGCAACATCGCCTCCGCGTTCTCCGTCAAGGACGCCAAGGACAAGGCGACCTTCGACGCGAACCTCAAGACCTACGACGGCAAGCTCGACCAGCTGGACTCCTGGATCGCCCAGCAGATCGACACCGTGCCCGCGGACCAGCGCAAGCTCGTCACCAACCACGACGCGTTCGGCTACTACGTCGACCGCTACCACCTGACGTTCGTGGGCTCGATCATCCCGAGCTTCGACACCTCCGCCGAGCTGTCCGGCAAGCAGCTGTCCACCCTCGTCGCCAAGATCAAGTCGACCGGCGTGAAGGCGATCTTCTCCGAGTCCTCGCTGCCGCCCAAGACCGCCGAGGCCATCGGCAAGCAGGCCGGCGTCAAGGTCGAGGCCGGAGAGGACTCCCTGTACGGCGACACGCTCGGCCCGGCGGGTTCGGCCGGCGCGACCTACCTCGACATGGAGCGTCACAACACGACCACCATCGTCAACGCGCTGAAGGGCTGAGCCGTGGACACCACCCCGGCGCAGGAACTGGAGGCCATGGGGATGGTCCCGGCGCTGGATCTGGACGAGGTCGGCGTCGCGTACGGGCCGGCGTTCGCGCTGGAGAACATCGAGGGCACGGTCGCGCCCGGCGAGGCCGTCGCCCTGATCGGTCCGAACGGCGCCGGCAAGTCCACGCTCATCAAGGCGATCCTCGGCCTCGTCCCGCTGGCGTCGGGACGCATCACCGTGCTCGGCACCACGCCCGCCGCGGCGCGCCGCGACGTCGCGTACGTGCCGCAGGCCGACACGCTCGACCCGGAGTTCCCCATCTCGGTCGCCCAGGTCGTGCTGATGGGCCGGTACCGGCGGATCGGCTGGCTGCGCCGCCCCCGTGCCGCCGACCGGGAGGCGGCGGCACGGGCGCTGGAACAGGTCGGCCTCTCCGACCGCGCCAAACACCGCTTCGGGACCCTGTCCGGCGGGCAGCGGCAACGCGTGCTGCTCGCCCGCGCGATCGCCGCCGAGCCTCGGCTGCTGCTGCTCGACGAACCGTTCAACGGCGTCGACGCCGTCAGCGAACAGGCTCTCCTCGACGCCATCGCCGCCCTCAAGGAGAACGGCGCGGCCGTGGTGGTCTCCACCCACGATCTCGCCCTGGCCCACCTGGCCTGCGAAGAGGTGTGCCTGCTCAACCGGTGCCAGTACGGCTTCGGCCCGACCCAGACGACGCTGACCCCCGAACGGCTGCGCGCCACCTACGGCGGGCACGCCCTCGAGCTGCGCGGCGACCGCGTCATCGTCGCCCACTCATAGGCCCATGAATCAGATCTTCGTCGAACCGTTCACCTACCCGTTCATGGCCCGCGCGCTGATCGAGCTGCTCATCCTCGGCGCGCTGGCCGGCACGGTCGGGGTGGTCATCCTGCTACGGCGGCTGGCGTTCATGACCGACGCCCTCACCCACACCGTCTTCCCCGGCGTGGTCATCGGCTACCTGCTCACCGGTGAGGGCGGCATCTTCTGGGGCGCGCTGATCGCCGGCGGCCTCACCGCCGTGCTCCTCACCGCGCTCACCCGCCACCGCGCCGTCACCGAGGACACCGCCCTCGCGGTGCTCCTCACGACGTTCTTCGCGGTCGGCGTCGTGCTCGTCTCACGCGAGTCCGGTTACACCGCGGACCTGACCGCCTTCCTGTTCGGCCGGATCCTCACCGTGACCGGGCAGCAGCTCGCCGAGACCCTCGTGGTGACGCTCCTGGTCGTCGCGGCGCTCGTCGTGCTGCGGCGGCCGCTGATCGCCCGGGCCTTCGACCCGAAGGGCGCCCAGGCGGCCGGCCACCGGATCGGCGCGCTGGACCTGGCCACCAACGCCATCGTCGCTCTCGTCGTGGTCGCCTCGGTACGGGCCGTCGGCACCGTCCTGGTCATAGCGCTGCTCATCGTGCCGGCCGCGGCGGCGCGGGCGGTCTCGGACCGGCTCGCCGTCATCGTGCCGGTCGCCGCGCTGCTCGGCGCCGTCGGCGGCTGGGCCGGCCTGGCGATCAGCTACGACGCCTCCCTCCACCACGGCCTGCGCCTGGCCTCCGGCGGCACCGTCGTCCTGGTCCTCATCGCCCTCTACCTCGCCGCGCTCGCCGCGGCCGCCGCCGGACGCCGGTTCCGTACGGCACGGCGCCCTACGACACGGGAGGCCGCGTGACCGCCGTCGACCGCGCGATCATCGAGGCCGTCCTGCTGGGAGCGGTCGGCGGGCTGATCAGCGTGCAGATCGTGCTCCGCCGGCTGCCGTTCTTCACCCTCGCCATGACCCACGCCACCTTCCCCGGTGTCGTCCTGGCCGCCATCGCCGGCGTGAACCTCTATCTCGGCGGCGGCCTGTTCGGCATCCTCATCGTGCTGGGCATCCTGGCGCTGTCCCGCCGCCGTGAGCAGGACACCACGACCGCGATCGGCGTCATGCTGTCCGCCGGGTTCGCGCTCGGCGTCGTCCTGCTGTCCGCCCAATCCGGCTTCTCCAAGGACCTCAGCGCCTACACCGTCGGGCAGATCTTCACCGTCGGCGACGGCGACCTGGTCGCCGTCGCCGTGGTCGGCGTGCTGGTCGTGGCCCTGCTCGGGGGCGCGGGGCGCCAGCTCGCCTTTCGCGCCTTCGACCCCGGCGGCTACGCGGCCGCGGGATACCGGCCCACCGTGATCGACATCGCACTGCTCCTGACGGTGGAGGCGGTCATCGTCGTCGCGGTACCCGCCGTCGGCGCCATCCTCGCCGTCACCATCCTCGTCGCCCCCGCCGCCACCGCCCGCCTGTGGACGCAGCGCATACCCGCCATCACGGCCGTCGCGGTCCTCACCGGGGCGGCCAGCGGGCTCATCGGCGTACTCGTCTCCAACAGCTACGACGTCGCCGCCGGCGGCGCGATCACGGTGGTGACGGGCGTACTGTTCACGCTCTCCCTCGCCGCCACGACGGGGCGCGCGTGGATCACGCGACGCCGGAGCAGGCCCGAACCGGCCGCGCGGACGCAGCCCGGGGAAGGCCGAACGGCCGGCGGCGACCGGGGCCCGCACCCGGCGACGAACTGAGGCGGTCCCTCGTGCTCAAGCGCCCGGCGTCACGATCCGGCTCGCCGCGACCGCCGGCGGCATCGGCGGACCACCGGCGGGTGGTACGCGGCAGCGTCCTGCCGCTTCCCGCCGACCAGGTCTGGCTGCTGATGCTGCGGCCCGCCACGATGCTGTACGTACTGCGCGGCCTGCTGGACTTTCCCGCCCTGAGGGACCGGCATCGCCGGATCGTCGAGGGCGAGTCCGGCACCGGCCGGATACGGCTGTTCCACCTCGTTCCGTTCGCCCGCTGGAGCATCCACGTGCACACCGTGGAGCCCGGCTCCCGCGTGATCGCCACCGAGGAATGCGGCGCGATGTTCCGCCGATGGGCCCACACGTTGCGCGTCGAACCGATCGACGCGACGACCTGCCGCTACACCGACACCGTCGAGGTCGACGCGGGCGCGCTCACCCCGGTCGCGGTTCCGGTCGTCCGCGCGATCTTCTGGCATCGCCATCGCCGGTGGCGCCGGCTCACGACCACCATCGCCTCGATCCCCGCTGACCCTCCCCTGCCCGGGGAAGAGCGAAGACCATCCTCGATCAGGAGAGACCGATGACCGGGTTCGGTGTCCGGGCGACCGTGGAGTCGATCTTCACGGGAGCGGCGTGTGGAAGTCTCGGCGTGCAGGTCGTCCTGCGACGTCTGGCGTTCTTCACCGAGACGCTCGGCCATGTCGCGTTCCTCGGCATCGTCGCCGCCACGATCGTGGGGTCCGACATCAAGGCGGGGGCCGCCGTGGCCACGGCGGGCGCGGTGGCGCTGGCGGGTCGAGGTGGTATCGCCTCCGGTCAGCCCGGCCTGCGGTCCGGGGTCCTGGTCAGTGGCGCGCTCGCGCTCGGCGTCGTACTGATCTCCACCCGGCAGGGCTTCAGCAAGGACCTGACGGCCGCACTCGTCGGATCACCGCTCACCGTCACGACCGGCGACATCATCGCGGCGGGGATCGTGGCGGCATGTGTCGCGGCGCTGCTCACGGCCGTGCACAAGGAGCTGCTGCTGGCCGCCTTCGATCCACATGCGACACGGGCCTTCGGCTACCCCGCCCGTCTGATCGACATGGGGCTGCTGAGCCTGCTCGCGGTCACCGTGGTGACCGCCGCCCCGGCCGTCGGCGCCACCCTGCCACTGGCACTGCTCGTCGGCCCGCCCGCCACCGCCCTGCTGTGGACCCGCCGGGTCGTCCCCGCCACGGTGCTCGGCGGCCTGCTCGCGGCGGGAACGGCCGCGGCCGGGCTCGTGCTCTCGCTGCACTACCGCCTCGCGGCCTCCGCGGCCGGCGCCATCCTCTGCGGGGCGCTTTTCCTGATCACTCTCGCCGCCCGCCTCGGCCACCGGATGACCGTGCTCACCAGAAGACAGGCGGCCGAGCCGGTCTGACGGCCGGGATCGATGGTCGCCCTCACGCCGCCGAGGTCATTGTCCGCCGAACGGGCCGGTCTCCTCGGGTATCACCACCACGTTGAGGAGGCCGGTCCGCGGATGAGGGGTGACCTCGGCCGCGACTCCGTACACCTCGGCGATCAGCAAGGGGGTGATGACCTCGGCGGGCCGCCCGGCCGAGACCAGGCGGCCCTGGTGGAGGACGGCGATCCGGTCGCAGAAGGCGGCGGCGAGGTTCAGGTCGTGCAGGGCGATGACGGCCGTGACGCCGAGCCGCCGCATGAGCCGGAGCGCGTCGAGCTGATGGCGCAGGTCGAGGTGGTTGGTCGGTTCGTCGAGGACCATGGCGGCCGGCTGCTGCGCCAGCGCCCTCGCGATGAGCACCCGCTGTTTCTCGCCGCCCGACAGCCGGTCGAAGCGCCGCCCGGCCAGATCGGTCAGGTCCAGCGCGGCCAGTGCCTCGGCGACGATGCGGTGGTCCTCGGCGCCGTCGCCCTGGAAGGCGCGTTTGTACGGCGCGCGGCCCATGGCCGTCACGTCGTGGACGGTCAGTTCGAAGTCGGAGGGGGTCTCCTGCAGCACGGCCGAGAGCCGCCGGGCCACCTGCCGTCCCGGCAGCTCCCACAGGTCGTCGTCGTCCAGGAGAACCCGGCCCGAAGTCGGCCGCAGCGCCCGGTAGAAGGTTCGCAGCAGCGTGGACTTGCCGGCCCCGTTGGGTCCGACGAGTCCGACGACCTCCCCGCGACCGGCCTCGATCGACACCTCCGACACCAGCGCCCGTCCGCCCACGACGACACTCACCGACTCGGCCCGCACCACGGCTCCCCGGTGCGCGCCGGGCGGGAGCGAGGGGGCGCTCACGTCAGCCCCTTCCGGTACATCAGCCAGAGGAACACGGGGCCGCCCACCACGGCCGTCACGATGCCGACGGGGATCTCCTCGGGCGTGATGACCATGCGGGCCGCCAGGTCGGCGACGATCAGGAAGGCGGCGCCGAGCAGCGCGGCGGCCGGAAGGGCGCGCCGGTGGTCCGCGCCGACCGCAAGCCTGGTGATGTGCGGCATCATCAGGCCGACGAACCCGATCGACCCGCTCACCGCCACGATCACTCCGGTCAGCAGCGCGCAGAGCACGAACAGGGCGCTGCGGAAGCGATGGACCTCCAGCCCCATCGCCGACGCCGCCTCCTCACCCGCCAGCAGCAGGTTGAGCGACCTGGCCGTTCCCACCAGCGCGACCGTGCCGAGAGCCACGGCGGCGGCGGGCAGCCACAGCGTGCTCCAGCCGGTGCCGCCGAGCCCTCCCATCATCCAGCGCAGCGCGGCGTCGGCCTTCTCCGGCCGGTCGGAGGTCACGATGAGGAAGCCGGCGACGGCGCTGAGGACCTGGGCGGTGGCGACCCCGGCGAGGATCAGCCGTACGGTCGTCATCCGGCCACCCGACCTGGCCAGTGAGTAGACCGCGACGAGCGCGACGAGCCCGCCGAGAAAGGCCGCACCCGACAGGGAGTACTGCCCGAGGGCCGTCACCCCGCAGACGACCACGAGCACCGCCCCGACCGTCGCTCCCGAGGACACCCCGAGCAGCGCGGGATCGGCCAGCGGGTTGCGCACCAGCGCCTGCAACGCCATGCCGCAGACGGCCAGACCGGCTCCCACCACCCCGCCGAGCAGCACCCGCGGCAGCCGTACGTCGACGACGATCGTGTCCCTGACCGGCGGCCAGTTCACCCCGGCCAGACCCGGGTCGACGCGGTGCAGCAGGATCGCCCACACCTGGCCGGGCGGGATGGAGACCGGACCGACGGCGATCCCCAGCGTCGCCACGGCCAGGACCAGGACGATCAGACCGGCCAGGACCGGCGGGTAGCGGCCCGTCACCGGAACGCTTCGGGATGGAGCCCCTGCGCCAGGGTCTGGATCGCCGCGGGCACCCTGACGCCCAGGACGGTCGAGGTCAGCGGCAGCACCACGAGACGCTTGTTCTTGACGGCCGGGACGTCCTTGAGCGCCGGGTTCGACAGCAGGAACGCCTTCTTGGAGGCCAGCGTGGTGTCGCCGTAGTCGTAGATGACGATGACGTCGGGGGCGCGCTGGGCGACCTGCTCGAAGGAGACGTCGCCGAACGACTTGTTCAGATCGGCGAAGACGTTGACGCCTCCGGCCTGTTCGATCATGTTGTTGCCGATGCCCGCGCCGCCCGCCGTGAAGGCGGACCGGGTGCCGCTGTCGTAGACGGACACCTTGACCGGCCTCACCCCGGCGAGCCTGGCTCTCACCGCGGCGACCGTCGCGTCCATGCGGGCGGTCAGCGCCTTCGCCCTCGCGGGGACGCCGAAGATCCGGCCGATCGTGGTGATCTCCTCGTCGTCGGTGGCCGTGGTCACCGGTCCCGCGGCGCAGTTCTCGACGTTGAGGTAGGTGTTGATGCCGTCCTTGGCCAGGGCGTCGCGGCCGAGGCCCTTGGACTGGTCGAAGGCGCTGGAGAACCCGCCGTAGACGAAGTCGGGCTCGGCCGACAGCAGGACCTCCTGGGACGGGTAATGCTCGGCGAGCACCTTGACCGAGCCGTAGGCGCTCGCGTACTCGGGCAGGATCGCGTCGTCCATGTAGGCGGTGCCGACCATGGATTCGCGCAGGCCGAGCGCCAGCATGATCTCGGTGGTGTGCTGGTTCATCGTCACCGCCCTGGCGGGCGGCCTGCGGTAGGTCGTGGTGACCCCGCAGTTGTGCACGGTGTAGGGGAAGCCCTGCTGGGCGGTGGACGGGGTCGCGGAGGTCCCGCCGCCGCCCCCGCCGCAACCGGCGGCGAGCAGCAGGCACGCCATGAGCGGGCCGGACAGCACACGAATGCGCATGATGGAGTTGTGATCCTCTCACCGGAACCGGGCCGGAGACGGACTGACGAAGACGGGCCAGTCTCCTGACTCCCGGATCAGCGCTCCCCTCGGCCTTCCCGCCTCGCGGCCGTGGCCATGCGTGAGGTTCACTCCCCGGTCACAGTGGCGCGACCGTGCCGGAATCACACCGGCTTCCTGGCATCCAGGGCATATCGTACGACATGCCACTTTCTTCCCAGAGTTCGCCGACGCCCCTCCTGGCGGAACTGGCCTCGCTGGGCCGTTTCTTCACGGTGACCACCGGCCGTCCGCCGCAGAGCGCCCACCCCTTCGCCGATCTGCACGGCGACGACACGGCGCTGGCGGACCGGATCGAGGGGACCGCCCTGCGGCTGCGCCTGACCGAGGCACGCGTCGCCGCCTCGATCATGTTCCAGGGGCTCACCGCGCGGATCTGGTCGCCGCTCATCGGGGTGTACCTCCTGTACGACCTGCTCCTCGACCTGCGCGACCTCGCCTGGTCACCCGCTCCGGGCGGCGCGACCCCGTTGCACCTCGCCGCCCCGTCCTTCCGCCGCAACAGCTGCTGCCTCTACTACCGCAAGCCGGCGCCCAACTGCGCCGACTGCGTACTCCTCGGCTGATCCGTCGAGCAGCGGCGCCCGGGACCCGGCCGCCGGCGTCTCACAACGTCGCGGCGATCCGCGGGCGACGGGCGCCGACGAAGGTGGCGAGGGCGATGACGGCGGTGGTGACGAGCATGACGGTGGCCGCACCGGTGAGGTGGATGGCCTGGGTCAGCGCGCCGCCGCCGATGCCGGGTCCGGCGAGGGCACAGAACATGACCACGAGGTAGAACGAGACGGCTTCGGCGCGGCGTTCGGGAGCGGCGAGGTGGTTGACGGCGGCGGTCCCGCCCATCAGCGCCAGTCCGGCGCCGGCGCCGGCGATGACGGTGGCACTCAGGAACAGGGCGGGCTGGTGGACGATGAGCGCGAGAGTGATCCCGGCCCAGCCGAGGGTGACGACGAGGGTGCCGGACACCAGGGCGGGCAGCGGCTGGACGCGGCGCAGCAGGAGCTGGACGATGCCGATGGCGGCGAACATGACGAAGACGACGAGGCCGCCCATCGAGCGGCCGTGCAGATGTGCCTGGGCGGCCAGCGGGGTGCCGAACTCGGCGTAGAGGCTCATGCTCGCGTTACAGGCCAGCGCGCCCAGGCAGGCCACGGCGAACCCGGCGCGGTCGTCGGGGGCGCGCAGGCGCCTGCGGCCCGTGGCGATGCGGGCCTCGGGCGGGACGGTTTCGGGCATCACGGTCACGCCGAGCAGGCCGATCGCCAGCAACAGCAGGACGAGAAGGTACGGGGTCAGCGTCGGCGACGGTGCGTGGGCGACGAGCAGGCCGGCGATCAGGGGCCCGAACGCCGAGCCCACGGCGATGCTGGTCGAGTTGGCGAGCGCGGCGACGCGGCGGTCTCCTCGCGGCTGCAGGTCCATCAGCGCCGCGCCGGCCGTGCCGTTGATGATGCCGGTGAAGACGCCCTGCAGCGCCCGCCCGGTCAACAGCATGGGCAGGTCGACGGCGAAGGCCAGTACGAGCATCGAGGCGGCGACGCCGAGGAGCGCGGGCACGAACGCCTTACGGCGGCCGATGCGGTCGGACAGCGAGCCGGCGACGAGCAGGGAGACGATCGTGCCCAGCGAGTAGCAGGCGAACGCGACCGAGAGCATCACGTCGGAGAAGTGCCAGCGCTCCTGGTAGATCGGATACAGCGGGGTCAGTGAGTAGCTCCCCAGCAGACCGGTGAAGACGAGGAAGACGACCAGCCAGAACCCGCCCCGCCTGCTCAGCCGCCACCGGAGCGGGCCGTCGTACGGATGGCCGGCGGTCGATCGCGGCACCGGTCTGGTCTCCGTCAGCTTGTCCAACTCACACCCTTGTCCGTACGGGCGGTGGCCGCCGACGCGTGCTGGGACGTCGTCGCCTCCGCTACCTGTCCTGGTCGTGGATCGCGTCCAGCGGTCAGCCGTGGCGGTTCATGTGCGCGGCGGCGTCATGTTCTCCCCAAGCCCGCCGGGCGGGCGAGGGACGGGCTGGAGCCGCGGGACGGCCGGCACCATCACCCGGCGATCGGGGGCCCCGGCCCGGGGAGAAGCGATCACGCTCGCCAGTCTCGTCCCGTGCCCGGGCGGCGTTCCACCGGTAATCTGCCGACTTATGCTGGAATCTCGCCAACCCGACGACGTGCACTCGAGCGGAACGCTGGTGCTGGAACACGGGCAGTACAGCCCGTCCCATCAGCACGAACGCGGCCACCTCGCCTACCCGGCGACCGGCATCCTGTCCGTCACGACCTCCGAGGGCACGTGGGTCGCGCCCTCCAACCGCGCCGCCTGGACGCCCGGCGGCTTTCAGCATCAGCATCGCGCCTACGGCCGTACCGACATGCGCGTTCTCTTCCTGCCCCCGACGATCGGCGACGCCCTGCCCCGCCGACCGGCCGTCCTGGTCGTCTCCTCACTCGCCCGTGAGGTCTTCCTCGCCCTCACCGGTCCGGCCTGGCGCCAGGCCGGCATCCGCCGCCACCTCCAGCACGTTCTGGTCGACGAACTCGCCATCGTCCCCGAACGGCCCCTCCGCCTTCCCCGGCCGGCGGACGATCGGCTCCGCGCGGTCGCCGACCTGCTTCACGCGGACCCGGCCGACTCCTCGACGCTTCCCGAACTCGGCCGCGCCGTCGGCACCAGCGCACGTACGCTCAGCCGTCTCTTCCATGAGGAGCTCGGCATGAGCTTCCGTCACTGGCGCACCCAGCTCCGCCTCCACCACTCGCTCCTGCTCCTGGCCAACGACCGCAGCATCACCGCCACCGCCCACGCCTGCGGATGGTCCAATCCCAGCAGTTTCATCGACGCCTTCACCGCCGTCCTCGGCCAGACCCCCGGCCAGTACCAGGACCAGCGAACACGAACGCCCGAACGCCCCTGAGTCACGTGCTGATCCCCCTACCTTCAGGCGGTGAACGACCGGGCTTGAGGCGGGCTTCTTAAGATTGCCTGCATGACGATCTCGGAGGACGTGTTCGCCATGGGGGCGGAGTTTCCCCCTGTGAGCCGTGAGCAGTGGCATCGTCTGGTCGAGGGTGTGCTGGCCAAGTCCGGCAAACCGGGACTCACAGGGCCGGAGGCCGAGCAGGCGCTGGCCACCGAGGTAGAGGACGGGCTGTGGGTGCGGCCGCTGTACACCGCCGACGACACGGCGCCCGCCCCCGGCCGGCCCGGCTTCGCGCCGTTCGTCCGCGGCGGCCGGGTGCAGGGCTCGGCCGTCTCCGGCTGGGACGTCCGGCAGCGGCATTCGCATCCTGACCCGCGACGGACCAACGAGGCGATACTCGCGGACCTGGAGAACGGCGTCACCTCCCTGTGGCTGACGGCCGGCGGCTCCGGCCTGCCGGTCGCGGCGCTGTCCGACGCGCTCAAGGGTGTCCACCTGGATCTGGCCGGCGTCGTCCTGGACGCGGGCGCCGACTTCGCCGCGGCCGCGCGCGGGCTGTTCGCGCTCTACACCGAGGGCCCGGCACCGGTCCCGGAGCGCGGAGGGACCGGCAACCTCGGCGCCGACCCGCTCGGCCTGCTCGCCCGCACCGGGCGGGACGCCGACACCACGCGGCTGCTGGACGAGGCCGCGCTTCTCGCGGCACGCTGCGCCGAGGAGTTCCCCGGCGTGCGCGCTCTGACCGTCGACGCGCTGCCGTACCACGACGCGGGTGCCTCCACGGCGCAGGAGCTCGGCCTGTCGCTGAGCACCGCGGTCGCCTACCTGCGCGCGCTGACGCGGTCCGGCCTGACCGTCGACCAGGCGGCCGGGCAGTTGGAGTTCCGTTACGCCGCGAGCGCCGACCAGTTCCTGACCATCGCCAAGCTGCGGGCCGCGCGCCGGCTGTGGTCCCGCGTCGCGGAGGTCTGTGGCATCGGCCCGGCCGGAGCGGCGCAGCGCCAGCACGCGGTGACCTCCGGGGTGATGATGACCGAGCGTGACCCGTGGGTGAACCTGCTGCGCACCACGGTCGCGTGCCTGGGGGCAGGAGTCGGCGGCGCCGACGCCATCACCGTGCTCCCCTTCGACAGTGCGCTCGGTCTGCCGGACGACTTCGCCCGCCGCATCGCCCGCAACACCCAGGCGATCCTTCTCGATGAGTCGAACCTGGCCCGGGTGATCGACCCGGCCGGCGGCTCCTGGTACGTCGAACGGCTCACCGACCAGCTGGCCCGGGCCGCCTGGGACTGGTTCCAGCAGGTCGAGCGGGCCGGCGGCCAGCACGCCGCCCTGCGCGGCGGTTCGGTCGCCGAGTGGATCGCACGGAACTGGGCCGGGCGTTCGGCGAACCTGGCCCGCCGCCGCGAGGCGATCACCGGCGTGAGCGAGTTCCCCGACCTCGGCGAGAAGCCGCTCATCCGTGAACCGGCTCCGGCCCGGCCGGGCGGCGGCCTGCCACAGGTGCGCCGCTCCGAGTCCTTCGAGGCGCTGCGCTCCCGATCCGACGCGTTCCTCGCGGCCACCGGCGCGCGGCCGAGAATCGCGCTCGTCACGCTCGGCCCCACCGCCGTGCACACGGCCCGGTCCACCTTCGCCGCCAACCTCTTCCAGGCCGGCGGCATCGAGACGGTCCGCACCGAGGCGGCCGGCGGCAGCACCGAACGGCCCGGCCTCGGGGCGTTCACCGCCTCCGCCGCGCGGGCGGCCTGTATCTGTTCGAGCG
>NZ_JBHLZP010000066.1:0-24453 GCF_042429965.1 Actinoallomurus acaciae | reverse complement strand
CGGGGTGACGTGGCCGGCGAGGTGGGCGCGCAGCTCTTCGGCGAGCGCCCGGTCGCTCTCCGGGTCGGCCAGCGACCGTTCCGTCCGCTCCGCGGCACGCTCGGTCCACTCGGCGACCTTGGCGGCCGCTCCGCCGTCGACGGTCACCGGCGTACGGGGCGGGCCGCCGCGCCGGCGGCGTACGACGCGCCGCCAGGAGGCCGGCATCTCGAAGGTGTCCTCGTCCGGAAACGGAAAGTCAGTGGCGTTCATACCTGTTCTCACGACTTCGGGGGCGTACAGGGATCATCTCGGCCATGCGTCAGCACTCGCCCGCCCACCGACGCCCGGTCGGGAGGAGATGGCGACTCGTTGCGGGGAGACGCCGTGTGGCGCTCCCGGCACGGGGATCTCGAAGATCTCCTCGTCGGGGCCAGCCACCGGCTCTGCGTACCGCACGCGTGCCTCCACAGAACGTCTGTTCGAGCGGTTCGCGCGTCACGGTAACGAGGGGGTCCGACAGTCTCCGGGCGGGTTTCAGGCCTCGTACTCGAGCTTGAACTCCGCCAGCACGACGTCCAGCGACCGGGAGGCGTTGTGCGCGACCCGGAGCCCCAGCGGCACGTCCGGGGAGACGAAGATGGCCCACGACTTGGCGAAGCACTGCATGCCGGGTGAGGCCCTGCGGTGCTCGGTGCAGGTGGTGTCGATCTTGCCCAGCGGGTCGCGTGCGAACTGGTCGCGCAGTTCGGTGGCCGCGCCGCCCGAGGCGGTCTCCCACTGGATCATCGCGTAGAGCCGTCCCCACGCCTGGTGGCCCGGCCAGATCAGCGCGCTCGCCCGGTCGGAGGGGAACGGATGGCGGGTCCCGCCGCGCGTCTCGGCGTGCATGTTGTCCGGGTCGTAGCTCTCCGCCGACCCGTACGGGAAGGGCACGAGGTGGTAGGCATCGCCGGACGCGACGGACAGGGAGCCGCCGTCCCGCTCGGCGTCGAACTTCAGCGAGCAGACGTGCTGCGCCATGCGTCACCTCCATCGGCCGCGACGGCCGTTCAGGGGCCGTACGGGGAACACAGGCCACCGTACGACCCCGAAGCCGCCGAATACCGGCATATGGCGGAGCGCGTCACCACAGGTGTACTCGGGCCCGAGGCGACAAGCTCAGTCCATCAGGGCCGGACGGCCGACAGGTCGGCGAGCCAGTTGCCGTGGAAGCCGTACGGGACGCGGGTGGGCAGGTGGACGCTCGCCACCGGCGGCGCGGCCAGGTCGTCGGCGTTGAGGATGACCAGGTCGCTGCGGTCGGTCGCGGCGTCGTAGACGTAGGTCAGCAGCCAGCCGGCCCCGCCCGGCACGTCGTCGGCCGGCGCGAAGGACGCCTCGGCCGGGAAGCGTCCCGGCCCGAACTCGTGGGCGGCGACCGTACCGGTCCGCAGGTCGTACCGGAGCAGCGCGCCACCCTCCGCGCCCCCGCCATCCGTGGTGACGTGCCCGAACCGGGAGTCCAGCCCGACGAGACGGTCGTCGACGCGCGGGAACTCCGCCACGCGGTCGTCGATCTGCTCCTCGTGCACCGTCCCGGTGGCCGGGTCGAGGGTCCAGCGCCACAGCGTGGCCCGCTCCGCCACGCCGCCGGACCGCGGACCGCCCCGCCACAGCTCGGCGTAGCGCATGACGTACACGACGATGCGGTCGCCGTCGTCGTGGGCGTTGAGCGGGTGGAAGACGTAGCAGGGGTCGATGTCGAGCCAGCGGACCGTCCCGTACGGGTCGTCACGGCGCAGAACGCCCAGGCGGGCGCCGTACCCGTCGTCCCAGCGGTACGGCATGGTGCCGGCGAGCGCCAGCTCCAGGTCGAACACCACGGGCAGGTCCATGAAGACGACGTGGCCGGCGGTGAGGTTGAAGTCGTGCAGCATCGTCGGGCCGGGCACGTCGACGGGCCGGCTGACGACCAGGTCGCCGGCGGCGTCGGCGCGGTGGTAGGTGAGGTAGGGCGCCTCGATGCCGTACCCGAAGAAGTGCATCTCGCCGGTCGCCGGGCAGGTCTTCGGATGCGCGGTCATCGCGGTCGTCAGCCGTCCGCCGAAGTCGTACGGGCCGGCCGTGTCGAGGTCGCAGATCCCCGGTGGCAGCGGCGCGCTCCCGGACAGGTGCAGCTCGTGCGGGAAGGACGACTCGACCAGCGCGAGCGTACGCCCCGCGTGCCGGACGACGTGGGTGTTGGCGACACCGGCCGCCAGGTCGAGGCGGCCCTCCCGGTCACGCAGCGGCGCGCCGTCGGTGAAGGTCTTGGTGCGGACCCAGCGGTTGCGGTACGAGGTGGCGCGGCCACCGTCGAGGCGTACGCCGTGGATCATGCCGTCGCCGAAGAACCAGTGGCCGGAGGCGGCGTCGTGCGGGTTGGGGCCGTTGCGGAGGTACCAGCCGTTCAGGGCGTCCGGTACCCGGCCGGTCACGGGCAGGTCGTAGGCGGTGAGCTCTTCGGCGACGGGGGCGTAGTTCCCGGCGAGGTGCGCTGCGGGCATCGGCTTGCTCCTTGCGTTCTTCGGGGGTTCTTCCTCGGTCAGGCGCGCTGGGCCCTGGCCTGGACGTGAGAGACGTAGCGCTGGGTGAAGACGATCGGGATGACGAGCGCGGCGACCTGGACCGCGACCGTCGCGGCGACGTTGCCGTGGGCGGCGTCGGCGACGACGGCCAGGACGACGGCGGCCACGACGAACGAGGCGGTCCACACCGACGTGATGATCGTGTTGACCCGGATGAAGGCGGGCAGGTCCCAGTACTCACGCGGTGTCGTCTGCTTGGCGATGCCGAGCGTGAACGGCCGCCGGACGGCGAGGGAGACCAGTGCGATGAGCGCGAGCGTCCCGTTGGCGAGCGCGGCGGAGTAGGGGTGCAGGCCCGAGTGCGGATCGGCGAAGGCGACGACCGTGAGCACGGCGAAGAAGACCGTGGAGCCGATCTCAATGATCATCGCGTCGGCGCCCCGGCCCGCCCGTACCTGCATGGCGACGAGGACGAGCGCGACGACGAGGGCGGCGAGCGCTCCCCACTTCCAGCCGCCGGAGGGGATCACGGCGTAGACGATCCAGGGGAGGAAGGTGCGGACGTACGTCATCGTGGGCTCCTGAGGCGACGTTCCTGTTTCGACATGTCGACAGTAGAAGCTCTGGTCACGACATGTCAATATTGGAATGTAGTCTGGCCGCATGAGCCTACGACACGCCCTGCTCGGACTCCTCGTCGACCGCACGGCGAGCGGCTATGACCTGCTGAAACTCTTCGACACCTCGTTGGCCAACGTCTGGCCGGCGACGCAGAGCCAGATCTACGCCGAGCTCAACAAACTCGCCGACACGGGCCTGATCACCATCGCGACCGAGGGACCGCGCGGGCGCAAGCAGTACACCATCACCGGCGAGGGCCTCGCCGAACTGCGCCACTGGCTGACGGAGACCGAGCCGCAGCGCAACGTGCGCAGCGAGGTGCTGCTCCGGGTGTTCTTCCTCGGCGTGGTGAGCCGGGACCAGGCCCGGAGCCACCTGACGGAGCTGGCGGCGGGCTTCACCCAGGAGGAGAACGCCCTGCGGGAGCTGGAGAGCGACATCGAGTGGGACGAGGGCGATCTTTCGGTGTACGGCCGGATCGCCTTGGAGTACGGCCTGCGTTTCAACGCCATGCGCCGCGAGTGGGCCGAATGGGCCGCCGGCCAGGTCAGGTGACGGACCCGCCCGAGGCCCGCCCACCCGGGCAGGGCACCGCCGGCATCATCGGTCGAGGCCGGCCGCGTGGCGCATCGCGCTCCGGGCGCGGGCCGGGGCCGAAGAGTCTTCGAGCAGTTGGATCTCCTGGTTGACGGCCATCGAGAGTCCGATCAGCGTGGTGGCGACCTCCTCCGGCGGCCGGTGGGGGCCGGGCGTCTCGGCCTGGGCGGCGGCGACCTCCGCGACCAGGCGTTCACGCCAGGCGCCGACGGCGTCTCGCAGCCGGTCGCGCAGTGGACCGGGGCGCCCGTCGAGTTCGGACGACGCGGCGGTCACGAAGCATCCACCCGGAAACGGGCAGTCGGCCAGGTAGTCCACCCACGCCGTGATCAGCCGTTCGAGGCGGCTCCGGCCGGGCGGCAGGTCCGCCAGTGGTTCGGTGACCGCCGACCGGAAGATCGTGCCGGAGTGTTCGAGGGCGGCTTCGAGCAGCTTCTCGCGGGAGCCGAACGGGCCGACCAGCCCGGCCTTGCTCATGCCGAGCCGCTGCGCGAGGGACCCGACCGTCAGACCTTCCAGGCCCAGCCGGGACGCCTCGTCGACCGCGGCCCGCACGATCCGCGTACGGGTCCGCTCCGCTTCGGCCACCGAGTTGCGAGGAGACATGCGAAGGATTATAGCGAACGGCCGTACGCTAATGTTTTGGCGTACGACCGTTCGCCATACACCTGGGAGTGAACCCGTGGACGTAACCGCCCTGCTGCGCCTGGACGCGACCGCACTCGCCCTGATCGGCCACGACGTGGCCCTGATCCCGGACTCCGCGTTGACGAACCCGACGCCCTGCGAGGGCTGGACGGTCGCGGATCTGCTCCGCCACATGAACGAACGCCACGAGGCCGTGACCCAGGCCCGGCTCTCGCCCCTGGACGAGGAGAGCGACGACCCCCGCGATGACTTCGCGCGCATCACGGCGCGCTGGGTCGCCGCCATCGAGCGGACCGGCCCGACCGTGAACCTCCCCGGGAGAGGCCCGACACCGACCGAGCGGGTACTCGGCATCCACCTTGTCGACATGCTGGTGCACCGCTGGGACCTGGCCCGCGCCCTCCAGACCTCACCGTCCGTGCCGGACCGGCTGACCGAGGCCGCACTGCCGCTCGCCCGCGCCAACACCGCCCCCGGCAGCCCGCTCAACGGACCCGGCGGCGTCTACCGCCGCCCCCTCGCCGCAGACCCGGAAAGCGCCGCGATGGACCAGATCGTCGCACTCCTCGGCCGCGACCCCCGCTGGTCCCCTGCGGAGTGAGCCCGGTTCAGGCCAGGGCCACCGGACGCGCCCCGCCGCCCGGTGACCCCGCGGTCACCCAAGGCGACGACTTCCGGCCCGCTGACCTGGGCCGGAACCGGTCAGCCGGGCGCACCGCACTCGCCGGCCGGGGTTACCCTCGGTTCTGCGATCAGTTTGCAGCGGTCCACCCGAGTCGGCTGGAGTCCGCCGCGCGCAGTTCCGGGGAGATCGGGGATCATGACACGCAAGGTGGTCGGAAGTCTCATTCTGGGTCAGGCCGTCCTCTACGTCGGCCTGCTGATGTGTGTGGCCCTCAAGCCGGACGGGCTCGGCGCCAACGACGGGATCAGCTACTACGGCATCTTCCGGCAGACCGTGGTGCCGTACGCCGTCGCGATCCTCGGCCCCGGGTACTGCATCTGGACGGCGCTGCGCACGGCGGCGCCGTTCGCGCCCGCACCGGTCTACCTGCGCCGCATGGCGAACGGCCTCGCCGTCATGTCGGTACTCGTCGTGCTGACCCCGTACAGCGCGAACCTGGTGTTCGACTGGGTGCACACCCTGGCCGGCACCGTCCTGTTCGTGCTGCAACTGGTGCTCGGCCTGCGGCTGCTCGGCTGGAGCGGCGGTGACGGCTGGACCGCCGGGTTGCTGCTGGCGCAGTTCCTCAGCGGTGTCTTCTGCGCGGTCTATGTGCTGCCCAAGCACGGTTTCCTCCTCCAGGGGCAGGTGGCGTTCCAGGTCGCCTTCGGGGCCCTGCTCGTGCGCACCATGCGCCTTTTCGTGCCCCAGGCGATCGCCCAGACCACCTGACCAACCCCGCGCTCGGCGCGATGCCTCCGTGCACGTAGAGTGACGATATCCACGTCCGAACGCGGGCCGGCCCCTCACCGGCCGGGGGAGAGATGAGGGCACGAGTCCTACGACAGTGGTTCGGCGGACGGTGGTCCCTCACCGCCCGTCTGGCGATGGCGAGTGCGCTGCTGTCGCTCCTCGTCGGCGGTGTGTTCAGCTACCTCATCCTGGCGATCGCCGGCATGCGGGACGCCGCCACGCTGGACCGTTATTCCCAGCGCACGCTCGCCTCCGCATACGACCTCGAACGGATCGTCATCGACCTTGAGGCCGGGGGGCGCGGGTACCTCCTCACCGGCGACGAGGCGTTCCTGGTCCCCTGGACGGCCGCGCGGGACCGCTTCGAACCCCAGGCCGACGAGCTGCGCAGACTCTCCGCCCGGTACTCCCCGCAGGAGGAACGCGCCGACAAGATCACGCGGGACGGCCGCGCGTACATCACGCAGTACTCCGACCCGCTCGTCCGCGACGTACGGCAGGACCTGGTCTCCGTGACGACTCCCGCCTTGGCCGAAGAGGGGAAACGTCGCGTTGAGGCACTCCGAGCGGATTTCAACGATTTCGTTCGGTTCGAACAGAAACGCGCGGCGGAACGGAGCGAGCGTTCCCACGAGGCGGCTCGGCGAGCCGTCTTCGTCGCCATCGGCGGCGCCGTGGGGTCGATCCTGCTGATCACCGGCTTCAGCGGCTACCTGACGCGCCGGGTCGTACGGCCGATGCGGCGCGTTTCACTGATGGCCGGCGAGGTCACGCGGGGCAACCTCAACGTACGGCTGCGCGAGACGGGGAAGGCGGAGATCGGCCACCTCGAACGCTCGATGAACATCATGGCCCGCTCCCTCAAGCGGAATCGCGACGAGCTGATCGCCTCACGGGCCCGCATCGCCGCGGCCGGGGACGCCGCACGCCGCCGTATCGAGCGCGACCTGCACGACGGGACGCAGCAGCGGCTGGTGGCACTCGGGCTCGAACTGCGCCTGGCCGAGGACGACGTGCCACGCGACCAGACGGCTCTGCGGCGACGCCTGTCGGGGCTGGCGAACCAGGCGACCGATGTCGTACAGGAGCTGCGGGAGCTCTCCCGCGGCATTCATCCGGCGATCCTGACGAGGAGCGGCATCGTGTCCGCCATCACCGCGCTGGCCCGGCGTTCGTCCCTCCCGGTCGAGACGGATCTGCAGGTCGACCACAGGCTGCCCGAACGCACCGAGGTGGCCATCTACTACGTCGTGTCCGAGGCGCTGACGAACGCCGCCAAGCACGCCCATGCCTCCTGCGTACGGATCACCCTGACGGCGACTGACGGGGAGGTGCACCTGACGGTGCACGACGACGGCATCGGCGGCGCGGACCCCGCGTGCGGGTCCGGGCTGATCGGCCTGCGGGACCGCGTCGAGGCCGTCGGAGGCACGGTCGAGATCAGGAGTCCGCCCGGCGACGGCACCACGCTGCGCGTGTGCGTTCCCACGCGGTGACGGCGGCCTGCGAAGACGGCAGGGTCTCGCGACGTCACGGAGCGCACGCGGCGGCGCGTTCGAGCAGGAGGGTCCGCTCTCGCGCGTTCCGCGTGAGCGAGGCCGCGCGCTCGTACTCCGAACGCGCCTCGGTGGCGCGGCCGAGCCGGGCCAGCAGGTCGGCGCGCACGCTCGGCAGCAGGTGGTACCTGGCGAGCGCCGGCTCCCCGGCGAGCCGGTCGACGTGTTCCAGCCCCCGGGCCGGGCCGAACGCCATGCCGAGGGCCACCCCGCGGTTCAGCTCGACGACCGGCGAGGGCGTCAGCCGGGCGAGCGCCCCGTAGAGCGTCGCGATCCGTGCCCAGTCGGTCTCCTCCGCGCTCCCGGCCTGCGCGTGGCAGGCGGCGATCGCACCCTGCACGACGTACGGGCCGAGCGGGGCGCCGATCCTCTCGGCGCGGAGCAGCGCGGCGAAGCCGCGGCGGATCAGGAGCCGGTCCCAGCGACCGCGGTTCTGCTCCAGGAGCGGGATGGGTTCGCCGTCGGGGCCGGTACGCGCCGCCGCGCGTGACGACTGGATCTCCATGAGCGCGACGAGGCCGTGCACCTCGGGTTCGTCCGGCGCCAGCTCGGCCAGGATCCGGCCCAGGCGCAGCGCCTCCCGGCACAGCGCCGGGCGCATCCAGTCGTCGCCGGCGGTGGCGGAGTACCCCTCGTTGAAGACGAGGTACAGCACCTCCAGCACCGAGGACAGCCGGGCGGCGCGCTCATCCGCCGGCGGGACCTCGAAGGGGACCTGCTTCTTGGCCAGGGTCCGCTTCGCGCGGACGATCCGCTGGGCGACGGTCGGCTCCGGCACGAGGAACGCCCGGGCGATCTCGTCGGTCGTCAGGCCGCCGAGCAGGCGGAGCGTGAGCGCGACGCGCGCCTCGGTGGACAGCACCGGGTGGCAGGAGATGAACATCAGGCGCAGCAGGTCGTCGCCGACCTCGTCGTCGAGCGCGGCATCGACCTCGTCCTCGGCGGAGTCCTGCTCGGTCCGCAGCTCGTGGCCGAGTTGCTCCTGCCTGCTCTCGAGACGGATGTCACGGCGGACGCGATCGATCGCCCGGTTCTTCGCGGTCGCCATGAGCCAGGCGCCCGGGTTGGCGGGGACGCCCGACTCCGGCCACTTCTCCAGGGCGACGACGAGGGCGTCCTGTGCGAGTTCCTCGGCGACGCCGACGTCGCGCACGATCCGCATCAGGCCGGCGATGATCCGCGCCGACTCGAGCCTCCACACCGCGTCGATCGCGTGGTGGACATCCGAAGCGGTCACGCGACCGATCAGAGCATCCCCGCCGACCGGGCGCAAGCGCGGCCGAGGCCGGCGAACAGCACGGTGGCTCCAACAGTCTCCACGTCGTCTGTGACCACGTGACCTGGGCGATCGACGGCCGAACCGTCAAGCGGGGGCACTCCTGGCTCACCGCCCTCGCGCAACAGCCCTTCCCCGGCGGGCCTCATCGCGGCCGCGGCAAGCACAGTACTGCCCGGCTCAGGGCCCGAAGACCTGCCGGATGGAAGGCTGTGCGGAGCTTGAGACGGTATCGATGCAGGTCAACGGCATGGTTGCCCATGCTGTGCTGCTTGCGTGTCAACATCCTGTCATCGCTCCATATTTTACCTGTTCAGCGCATTGAGTCCCGCTTTGCTGCCCAGATCAGGCAGCCGTCGCCAGCGCTGGAGTGTCAGAGAACGCTTGGCCGATCGCCTGGCGGAAGCAGGTAGCCCCGTCGCCTTGCGTGCTTTGGCGAAGGGCTTCCGCAGCTTCTCTGCGTAGGCCGCCGTGCCGTCAGCGCGGGTGAACACGAGCGCCGCGCGGTGGAGAGTGTCGCCGTCGCTGCCCATCACGTCCTGTTCGGCCGGAGGCACCAGCGCGCGGTGTTCCCGCAGCGCGTCAGCGACCACCCGAGGCAGCGGTACGACGCGATTGGACTTGCGGGTGTGGCGACAGGTCGCCGACGACCTACGAACCCAGATCCTCAACGGCACCTACCCCGCCGGGCAGGTCCTGCCCTCAGAGGAAACCCTCGCCACCGAATACGGCGTCTCCCGCCCCGTCATCCGCGACGGCATCAAGACCCTCGTCGCCGAAGGACCCGTTGAGATCCGCCGCCCTTACGGCAATCTCGTACGCACCCCCTACGCTGCCCCGACCCACACCAAGCGCGTCACCCCAAGCTCCGGCCCCTGGCGAGACCTGGAAGAACCGACCTTCTACCGCACCAACGCCACCGCCGACCACGCCGAGCTGCTCGCCATCCCCCCGGCGAGCCGATGCTGACCCGCGAAGCCCTGCAACAACACCACGGCATCCGCCGCTACCACCGGCTCTACATGCCCTTCAGCGTCGCCGAACACACCCCATGGGTCGACAACCCCACCCACCGCCCACACAACAGGTCTACGACCACTTCACCGAGCAAGGCCAGAGGCTCGCATGGACCGAATACGTACGCGCCCGCGCACCCATCGGCGACGAAACCCAAACCCTCACCCCACCACCAGGAACCCCACTCCTCATCACCCTCCGCACCACCACCGACACCGCCGCCGATCACCCACTCATCCTCGAAGAAACCCGCCAACGCGCCGACCAAATCCAACTCGCCTACAACCTCTAGCCCGCCTGACCACAGCTGTGGCAAGACCTGGATCCGGGGAGCGATGACCGCCCTCCTACGCGTACCAGATAGCGTCTCTCTGTGACCAATGAAGCCCCCTCTGAGCAGACGCGGTGGACAATCCACGGTGAGCGCCTCGTTGACGAAAACCCGCACATCCGTCTCTCGATTGCCAGCGTCGAGCTACCGGATGGGAAGCACTTTGAGCAATACGTATTCCGGATGCCGCGCTGTGCCATGACGGTCGTACTCAACGAACCGGGTACGCACATCCTGTTGATCTGGCGGCATCGGTTCATCGTCGACAAGTGGGATTGGGAGGTACCGGGCGGCTATCTCGATCCGGGCGAGGACGGCCCCACTGGCGCGGCCCGTGAGGTGGAAGAGGAGACGGGGTGGCGTCCGCGCAAGGTTGACTTCCTCCTCACCTTCCAACCGGCAATCGGTTCAGCGGACGCCCCGCAAGACGTCTACGTAGCGCGCGGTGCCGATCTCGTGGGCAGGCCCGAGGCTGACGAAGCCGAAGAGGTGCGATGGGTGCCGATCGACGAAGCCCAGGACATGATCAGCCGTGGCGAGATTCTCGGCGCGGCGACCGTTATCGGTGTCATCCATGCCGCCGCAGGGCGGGCAGCCTCGCCTCCGCATAGGACCTGAACTCGCGCACTTCGACCTCGCCTTCGTGGAGTGCGAGCTGAGCCAGTAGGTTGCGGATGTACGTGATTGCTCGCGCAGAGTCCAAGCTTCCCGTCAGGTCGACTGCTTCGCGTCCCCGTACACATGCCTGCGACAGCTCGCCTTGCAGGGCGTATCCGATGGCGAGTAGGGCGATGTTGAATGCCTTGCCACGAATGTATCGTGGGTCCATTTCGAGCGACCGGAGGGCATATTTTTCGGTTTGCACACCCTGGCCCAGCGCCTGGAAGCAGTGTGCGATTTTAGCTGCAAAATATGCCTCGTCAAAATAGCTCAGCCATGCGGGCGGCTCACTTGCGGTTGCCTGACTGAATACCGTCTCGGCCCGTCGAAGAGCCCGAGAGCATGACCCGGCATCTTTCCGTAGTGCGTGGCCATGCGCCTCCATAACGATACCTTCGGCCTGGAGGATCGAGAGCCCCGCGCGCCTCCCTGCCAGTTGGGCGGCCTGTGCCATGTCAATCGCTTGGTCCGGTCTGGCTACATAAATTGCCTGATGACTCATGGCGGCGAGGATTTCCCCACCCAGCGCCTCGTCATCGGCAAAACGCGCCATCGTGAGTGCTTGAACAAGGTATCGTTGTGCGAGGCCCTGCATTTCCAGGTCGTACGCTTGCCAGCCCGCCAGTTGGGCCAGCTCGGCCGCAGCCGAGAACAATTGCCGCCGTACGCTATCCGTACATCGACAGTCAAATAAAAGTGGCGCAATATCTGTATGAAGATATTCGACAACTGTCGGGCGAATGCGTCCGCCGCCGAGTCGATTGTCAAGTACTCGGAAGGCTCCCGTCGCTTCCCGGATTTCTTCTACTTCGGCCATACCGATATTACGGGTTCCCTTGCCGGGTGCCAGGGTGGTGCGGGGCGCGACAAGCCAGCGAAGCGCCGTAGATGAGTAGGCGACCAGATCGAAGCTGGACCTGATGAGCACGCGTCGCTGTTCAAGATCGCTCGCTGAAAGGCCATGAACGACCCGAGCCGCGTCCGAAGGCGTCTGAGACATTTCCAGCGCCGCTTGGTCCGGAAGCCGCTCGTGTGCCATCCCGAGATCTGCTGAGGAGACCGGACGGCCGAGCGCGACACTGAAAATCTCTGCAAGAAGACTCGGAGTCGGCGGTCGTGGCCGCTCACCGCGAATCCAGCGCTCCACCGAGCTGTGGTTGTACCGCAGGTTCCGGTACCCCCGGACCTCTCCAAGATCCACGATGCGCTTTGCAAGACCCTTGTGCGAGAACCTCGCCTCTGAGATCAGGCCGGCGAGCTGATGATTTGTCTGCTTCGGTCGTTGCGCCATCATCCCGCCTTCTGCGTCTCCAAACTCCCGTCAGTGTGCCACGTGCGACAGCGCACACACGAGCGGCAATGTCTCTTGCACGCCCCCCTGTTCACACACCCGCCCGGTACGCACGCGTGGTGAACCGGCCCCGATATGCGGTTGCCTCCTAGGCGAAGGGAGGACCCATGCCGAAGACCTCGAAAGAGCGCATCGCGGAGCAGTTCCTTGCCGCCGCCGACGACGTGGCCGACGGGCTCCGGTCTCAGACAAAACTTCACCTCATCGCCGAGTTGTGTCGCGCATTGGCCAAGCTGCCCCTAAGCGTGGGCATGGGCGACGCGCGGCCAGCAGCCTTCGTATACGGCCCAATGCCCCTTTCGGTCACGGTTGATGACCTATTGGAGTACTTCGTGTGGTGGGATGGCCAGCACCGGCACCCCGTCTCCGATCCGGTGGGAGCGGCCCAGGTCATCGAGCAACACATCACCATCCGGCGATCTGAAACGGGGAAGTCATCATGACATCGCTCGGCTCACACCAAGAGGAGACGGCAGCCGGACCGCCGGAAGAGCGCTCAAACCCTGAGGTTGAAGCACTCTCTGATCTGTTTCGCCGGTTGACCGAGTTGGGGTTGGACCTCGATTCGACGGACACTCGGCTAGCGATCGTGATCTCCGGGCCGGAGCCTTTGGCACTCTCGATTGATCGGCCGGGAGAATTCTTCCTGTGGCATGAGGTCAAGGAGACTCATCCGGTCACCGAGTCCGCTCAGGTGGCCCGGCTGGTGGTCGAACGCCTGGGCCTTCGGTCTTCCAGTGCGGGCGAGTAATCGTGATCACCGCCCGGAGATCGACCGGTCGGGCCGCCGTCAGTTCCTTGCCCCGCTGTGCCAGGTCCGGCCGGTCCAAACCGAAGGCGAAGGACGTCGCGCGCCGAGAGGAGGCCCGGCGGATCCAGGAGCAACACCGTCGCTGGTTCGTGATGTGGTCTGCCTGGCATCGGACGTTCACGGCGTTCAGCCTCTTCACCCTCGGTCCGCTCGTCCTCGATGAGCCGACGTCCGGTGAGCTGCGCAAGGCGATGCGGCGCGCCGAGCTTCACCACTGCCCCACGCTCATCGACGGCCTGAAACCCATCATGCCTGACGCCCTCGACTCAGGCGCGCACGTGGAATCACTGCCCTGACCAGAAAGAACAACACCATCCATGTGCTATCACTCCAGCTCAGCGCCCGCGTTCGACGTCAACACGGCGACCCCGGCGCGCGTTTATGACTTCTATCTCGGTGGCAAGGACAACTTCGCCGCCGACCGGGAAGCGGGCGAAAAGGTCTTTGATGTCTTCCCCGACGCGCCGCGACTGGCGCGGGCGAACCGTAGTTTCTCGTTGCGCGCCGTCCAGCAGTGCGTCAATACCGGGGTCGACCAGGTGGTCGACCTGGGCACGGGAATCCCGACGTCACCTAACGTTGCCGAGGTAGCCCGCGCCGCCAACCCGGACGTACGTGTGATCGGGGTGGACAACGATCCGGTGGTGTTGAGCCACCAGCGCGCGGAAGCCTCACTCGGTGGTTACGCGATCGTCCAAGGCGACGTCCGCAGGCCGTGGGCGATCCTGGCTGACCCCGTGTTCAACCATGTAATCGACCTGTCGCGGCCGGTCCTGGTGCTGTGCACGGCGGTCCTGCACTTCATCCCCGATGCCGAAGGACCGGAACGGATCATCAGAGCTTTCACCGACGCTATGGCCGCCAGGAGCTTCCTCGCCCTGTCCGCGGTGACCTCCAGTGACACCGATCCCGCCGTCATCGCGGGGATCCAAGACGCCTACCGCAACGCCACCGCGCCGGCGATCTTCCGTCCCGCCGAGCACATCACCTCGTGGTTCCACGGGCTGGAACTCCTCCGTCCCGGTGTGGCGGACGTCTCCCAGTGGCCGGGCCGGATTGGGTTCCCCACGACCGTGCGGATTCTGGGTGGCGTCGCACGCAAGCCGTCCGCGTACCAGCCGTGACAGCGCGCCGCATGTCTTCCTCTCCCCGTATTCAAGTTAGATCGGCCCCCTCGTGCCCTACTCCGGTCCCTCTCCCGATGATGACCTGCTCCGACCGCGTGAAGTTGCCGAGATGTTCGGCGTTCGTACCACCACGATCGCCCGATGGGCACGCGAAGGAATCCTCGCCTCGCTGTTCACCCCAGGTGGCCATCGTCGTTATCGCCGCGCCGACATCGTCGCGGCCGTGGCGTCCCAATCCACCGGTTCGAACGACCAGCAACAACGCGAGCAAGACGCCGTACGCCTCTATGAGCAGGGATGGCCGATCCGGCGCGTCGCTGAAGAGTTCGGCGTCAGCTACAGCGCCATGCGCCGATACCTCATGAAGAACACGACCTTGAGAAATCGCGGAGGAAGATAACGCCCGACACACCCCTGGTAGGGGCCCGGGCCACCCCACTCATCTTGGCGGACGACAGGGGCGGCCCGGATGGGAAACCCGACAGGTCCCCGGTGCCCGACGGTACCGGGGATGCCACCGTGTGCGACTCCCCGGAAAGCGCCGGATGCGAATCCGGCCAGACGAAGGGAGCCCGATCACCGGTGGACCCAGACGACCCCCCAGACAGCACAGCACAAGCCGCAGAACCCGCCCACATCCTCACCGAGGGCATCGCCTACGTCCGAAGTTGGGCACACGCCGCACGCGCCGCCGCCGCGCTCGAAGAGGAGCTACGGACCCTCGGATTCTCCGACGCCGTTCCCTACCTACGCGCCGAGGTCAACGCCTTCGGTGTCGGGACCGTCGAACTTGGCCGCATCACCCCTGACACCGCCTACACCCTCGCCGCCCTGCTCGCCCACGCCCGCACCCAACCCACACCCGCGAAGGAGGACACCAACCATGGGAACGCCGCATGAACCCACAAACCACGTCCGCGCCACGCGAGGCCAGCATCGAGCGTGTTACGAATTTCCCTACACAGGTCAAGAACACGCGCCCTAACGGGCGCGCGCCACCACCCGCGAATCGCCATGCACACAGCCGGACGGGACCGCCGGACCACGGCCTGCGGGCGGCGCTCCGCGCCGTCCTCGGCCGGGCCGACGGCCCGGCCGCTG
The DNA here is from genome assembly GCF_042429965.1 of Actinoallomurus acaciae. Lineage (NCBI taxonomy): Bacteria > Bacillati > Actinomycetota > Actinomycetes > Streptosporangiales > Thermomonosporaceae > Actinoallomurus > Actinoallomurus acaciae. The sequence goes on along the minus strand of NZ_JBHLZP010000066.1, from coordinate 9,412 downwards.
GGGAGCGCCACACATCGCAGCACACCCCGCAGGCGCTTGTGCCCGTACGAGGCACGAACTATCCGACCTCCTCAAAAGTGCATTTTTCTGCGCTGAGCGCTGACGACTTCACTCGGCTCCCGGCAGACTCGATGGTTCGGCACCTACTTCGAAAGGGGCAAGCCGTGAATGATGATCATGACAACCCCAACCACGCGACCTTGATGAACCGGGAAACGTTCAAGCACATGTGCACTTGCGGCGCGAGTGATTAGCAATCACCTTTGACAGCTTGCTCTACCGCGACGTGCAGTCCCTTCCAAGAGACATTCGGCTGTTGGTTCTTCGTCCGCACTGCCTAAATGTCGCGCTACCCCTGACGTGTGGCCCAAAACGTCCAGTCGTCTGGCTTGCGGCGAGCCTCCTGCGGGAGCGCTCACTCGGATTTTGCGGGCAGCGGCAAGCCGAGCCCGTTCGCCCGGCAAGGCTAAGCGCCCCGCCCTCACCGCAAGCCAGACCACTGGCCGCCCCGGTCCCCCTCCGCAGCGCGCCGCCTGCCCGACAGCGCCAGGACTCCCTACCTACAGGGGCGAAATGCGGTCATCGCCTTGTCATCAACACGTCAGTCAGAGGGGGCGGGCTGCACCCGAACGGACCCTAAGGGACCCGAAAGACTGCCAGGCACAAGACCCCGAAAGGCGGGTTGACCTGGGCAGACATGACCGCACCGGAATACACCGGACCGGACCGATGCCGCCCAGGTCAGGGCCCGAAGACCTGCCGGATCTCTCCCTCGCCGTCGCCGACGATCGACCAGAACCGCTTGGAGAGCTCGATCGCCTCCTCCCGGGACCGGACGTCGATCAGGGCGAAGCCGACGACGGCCTCCTTGGCCTCGGCGAAGGGCCCGTCGGTGACCGTGACGTTGCCGCCGGAGCTCTTGATGTGGATGCCGTTCGGGTCGAGTCCCCCGGTCGCGAGCAGCACGCCCGCCTTCGTCATCTCCTCGATGAACTGCCCCATCTCCATCATCAGCTTCTCGTCCGGGGGGTTGCCGGTGGAGGACTCGTCGCCCTTGGTCATCAGCAGGAATCGCATTCGCCTGTCTCCTTCTGCGTGCTCGAAGCGTGTTCGAGGCGGTCACGGCCGGTGTCCGATCCCGGCCTTCACCCACGCGTCGAACGGGACCCGGCCGGATCGACACCTCCGCCCGGAAAAGTCTCCGAAAGAAATTTAGGCGAGGGTGTCGATCCGGCCGTCCCTCGTTCGACGCGTGAGCACGAGGCCGGGTCGAGACACGATCTCCGGCCGTTCGACGAGAGGACACAGACATGAGCACCCGGCCCCTCACGACGCCCGCCACGACGACGGACCGGCGTACGGCCGTGCACCGCACGCTGTGGGCGGTCCAGATCCTGCTGGCCGCGTTCCTGCTGATCGCCTCCGCCGCGCCCAAGTTCGCCGGCCAGCGGGACGCCGTGGAGACCTTCGACCAGATCGGCTGGGGCCAGTGGTTCCGCTACCTCACCGGCACCTGCGAGGCCTCCGGCGCGATCGGCCTGCTCATCCCGCGGCTCGCCACGCCCGCCGCGATCGGTCTCATCGGCCTCATGATCGGCGCGGTGCTCACCCAGCTGCTCGTGCTCGCTCCGGCGTGGGCGCTGCTGCCGGCGTCGTACGGCGTCCTGTTCGCGATCATCGCGTGGTACCGGCGGGACGGCTTCCAGGCGCTCGTGAGCCGCCTCCGGCGCTGACCGCCGGCCAGGGCGCGCCGTGACACCCCTGATGCTGGAGAAACGCCTGGTCAACCGGTTGATCGGGGAAGCCGCCTGCGGTCGTCAACCGGTCATTCTCCGCCGTAGAGTGACAGGCAGGAACGCGCCATCACGGGGCTGTTCGGGGGGATGACCAGTGGGCGCACCGGCGCTACGCCGCGCCCGGTCGGCGTCCGGTCCGCGGCGAGGACTGACCCGGCGCATCGTCGTCGCGAGCGGCGTCGTCATGCTGCTCGCCATCGGGGCGTACGCGCTGCTGTTCTCGGTGATCATCGACCTGCGCGACTCCACTTCGGTCGCGAACCGGTCCAAGGCCGTCCTGACCTCGGCGAACCGGCTGGAGCGGCTGGTGACCGACCTGGAGACCGACGTACGCGGGTTCATCATCAGCGGTGACCGGCGGCTGCTGGCACCGGTGGCCGACGCCCAGGGCGACGCCGTCAAGGAGGGCCGGAGGCTGGAACAGCTCACCGCCCGGAGTGATCCGGCCCAGGTCGGACAGGCACGCCGCATCGTGAGCGACACCGAGGCGTACGTACGGGACTACTCGGTTCCGCTGCTGGCGGCGATCGGGCAGCAGCCCGCCTCGGCACGAGAGCTCGCCACGATCGCCGAGGGCGAGCAGCGCCTCCAGCCGTTGCGCGACGAGTTCGACCGCTTCATGGCCGCGCAGCGGGACCTGGTCGAGACGCACGAGAATCGTTCCAGCACCGACGCGACCCGGGCCACGGCCATCGCGGCGGCCGGCGCGTGCGGCGCGCTCCTGCTCCTCCTGCTGTTCTCCGGATACCTGACGCGCGCCATCCTGCGTCCGGTGCGGCGTGCCGCGGCCATCGCCGGCGACCTGGCCGGCGGCGACCTGTCGGTGCGGATCCCCGAGGTGTCGCACAACGACGTCGGGGTGCTCGAACGGACGTTCAACGTGATGGCGGGATCGCTGGAGGCGGACCGGCGACAGCTCCGGAGGGTCGTGGAGGAACAGGCCGCGCTCCGCCGGACGGCGACGCTCATCGCCCGTGGCGTGTCACCGACGGAGATCTTCACCGCGGTCGCCAGCGAGCTCGGCCGCGTGCAGGGCACGCAGTACGCGGTGATCAACCGCTTCGATCCCGCGCTCACCTCCACCTCCGTCGGTTACTGGACCGCCCCCGGCGCCCCGGACATCCTGCCTCCGGAGAACGGCCGTTGGCCGCTCGGCACCGACAGCGCCGCCGGGCAGGTCGCCAAGACGGGCGCACCGGCGCGGGTGAACACCGACACGTCCACGAGTCCGATCGGCGCCTGGTCGCGCCGCAACGGGATCCGGTACGTCGTGGGCGCCCCGATCACGGTCGGCGGGCGCCTGTGGGGCATGATCGCGGTGTTCTCGCGCGGGGAGCGGCCGCCGCCGGACAACACCGAGGACCGCCTCGTGAAGTTCGTCGAGCTCCTCGCCACGGCGATCGCCAACGCCGAGAACCGGAACGAGCTGCTGGCCTCCTCGGCGCGGATCGTCGCCGCCGCCGACGAGGCCCGGCGCCGCATCGAGCACAACCTGAACACCGGGCCGCAACGGCGCCTGACCGCCCTCGGCAAGGAGCTGCGGGACACCCAGGCGATCATCACGCCGGAACAGGACCAGCTGAGAGCCCAGCTGGCCAGGACGGTCAAGGGCGTGGACAGCGTGCTGGACGACCTGAAGGAGATCTCCCACGGCCTGCATCCGGCGGCGCTGTCACGCAGCGGCCTGCGGCGCGCCCTGGAGTCGCTGACCGAGAGGTCGGAGGTGCCGGCCCGGCTCGACATGAGCGTCGACCGGCCGCTGCCCGACCACATCCAGGTCGCGATCTACTACACCGTGTCCGAGGCGCTCACGAACGTGGCGAAGTACTCCCACGCGTCCGCCGTCGACATCGGCCTGGCACTGGAGCAGGGGACGCTGAGGCTACGGATCGACGACAACGGCATCGGCGGGGCCGACCCCGCCCGCGGCTCCGGCCTGGCCGGCCTGAAGGACCGCATCGAGTCGCTCGGCGGAACGATCGAGGTGATCAGCCCGGCCGGCGGCGGCACGTCTCTGGACGTCGACATACCGATCCCGTCCTGAATCGGCCGGTACGGAGACGGCTCCCGAATAGCGGCCGGTTTCTGACCGCTGGCGCGTGCATGATGGAGACCATGGCGAACACGAGCTCGCGGACCCTGCGGCTGCTCTCCCTGCTGCAGACCCACCGGTACTGGCCGGGCGCCGAGCTCGCCGAACGCCTCGAGGTCTCCGTACGCACCCTGCGCCGCGACGTCGACCGGCTGCGCGAACTCGGCTACCCGGTGGAGGCCCAGCGGGGCGTCGACGGCGGCTACCAGCTCGCGCCGGGCGCCGCGCTGCCCCCGCTCGTGGTCGACGACGACGAGGCGATCGCGCTGGCCATCGGCCTGCGCGCGGCCGCCCAGGGCGCGGTCGCGGGCATCGAGGAGTCCTCGATCCGCGCGCTCACGAAGGTCGTCCAGGTCATGCCGCCCCGGCTGCGCCGACGCGTGGACGCGCTGCGGGCCGCCGCGGTGCCCGCGGTGTGGAGCACCGGCCCGACGGTCGACTCGGGCGTGCTCACCACGGTGGCCCAGGCGTGCCGCGACGAGGTGCGCCTGCGATTCTCCTACCAGGCGCACCACGGCGAGCGGACCGCCCGCTTCGTCGAGCCGCACCGGCTGGTCTCGCTCGGCCGCCGCTGGTACCTGGTGGCGTACGACCTGACCCGGCAGGACTGGCGCAACTTCCGGCTCGACCGGCTTGAGGACCCGCAGAGCACGAGCGAACGCTTCCGTCCGCGCGACCTGCCGGGCGGAGACCCGGTGGCGTTCGTCCGCGCCGGCATCGACGCGATCCCCACGCCGTACACGGTCGAGGCGATCGTGCACGCGCCGGCCGAGCAGGTCCGCGCCCGGGTGGGCACGTGGGCGACGGTCGAGGAGGACGGCGACGGCCGCTGCCGCCTCCGGATGACCGCCGAGTCCCTCGCCTGGCCGGCCCTGGCCCTGGGCATCGTGGGCGCGGAGTTCGAGCTGATCGACTCACCGGAACTGACCGACCTCATCCGCGAATGGGCCACCCGTTTCACCCGTGCCACCGGCGCCTGAGCGTGCCCGGCCGGGCCGCTCACCTGACTCTCAGGCCGCCCGAGACCTCCAGCAGGAGTCAGTGGGGTGGCTCGGCGGGGTCGGGCTCCAGGCGGGCCAGCAGGAGGGTGGCGTCGTCGGCGCTCTCGCCGGTGTGCAGGTGCTTGACGATGGTGTCGCAGGTGCCCTCGATGTCGGGGGACACGCCGGGCAGGAGGGAGCGCAGCTCCTCCAGTCCCGCGTCCATGTCGCGCGTGCGGCTCTCGATCAGGCCGTCCGTGCACAGGATCAGTGTGCTGTCCTCCGGCACTCGCAGTTCCAGTGCCTCGTAGCTGGCCTCCCCCACGCCCAGGGGCAGGCCCGGCGGCAGGTCGAGGATCCGGGACGAGCCGTCGGCCGCCGCGATCACCGGAGGGACGTGGCCGGCCCGGGCGATCGTGAGGAGGCGGCTGCCCGGGTCGCAGAGGGCGTACACGCAGGTCGCGAACTGTGCCGTCGTCAGCTCCTGGGCGATCTCGTCCAGGTGGCGCAGCAGTTCGGCCGGGGGCAGGCCGAGCCGGGCCAGGATGCGCACGGCCGTACGGAGCTGGCCCATGACGAGCGCGGCGGCGGTGCCGTGGCCCATGGCGTCGCCGACGACGAGCCCGACCTTCCCTCCGGGCAGCGGGATGGCGTCGTACCAGTCGCCGCCGATCCGGCTGGTCTGGCCGACGGGCAGGTAGCGGTGGGCGATCCGCATTCCCGGCGGCGTCTTGAGCGCCACCGGCAGCAGGCTGCGCTGGAGCGTCTTCGACGTGCGGCGTTCGCGGTCGTACAGGCGGCCGTTGTCCATGCAGACGGCGGCGTGGTCGGCGATCCGGCGGGCGAGGCCGCCCTCGCCGGTGCCGAAGGGCCGGTCGCCGGGCCGGCGGGCGAGGACGGCGAAGCCGAGGACGTTGCCGCGCGCGATGAGCGGGACGGTCAGGAAGCTGTCGTAGTTCAGCGCGTCGTTGATGCGCGGCCGGATCGACAGCCGGTTCTTGAACCGGCCGAACGTCGCGCTGTCGAGCCCGGTGAAGACGATCGGGCGGCCGGTGGTCATGCTGCGGACGATGGGCGTGTCGACCGGGAAGGCGATCACCTCGTCGGCGGGGAACGCCGAGGACCACTCGAGCTGCGTCCGGTCGGAGACGCGCAGCGCCATCCGGCGTACGACGACGCGGGACTCGCTGTCCTCGTACGAGGGGAGGTGATCGTCGACCAGGAGGCGTTCGAGGAGGTAGACGCCGGCCCCATAGCAGAGGCGGGAGACGAGGGCGTCGGCGAGCTCGCGGGCGGTCTGCCGCAGGTCCAGCGTCGCGCCGATGCCGAACACCGTCTGGTCCGGTTCGTCGGGCGAGGGGTCCCGGTGCGGCAGCGCGCTGATCCCCACGGTGACCTCGCCGGTGGCCTCGGTCACCGGTTCCCAGCGGAACTCCACCGGGACCGCGTCCCCGCCCGGCAGCCGTACGGGCAGTAAGGTCACCGAGGCCGTTCCGGCGGCGGCGCGCGCGACGGCGGCGTCGAACGCCTCGCGGTGTTCGCCGCCGAGGACCGCGTCGCACAGGTCGTGCCCGCGCACCTCGGCGTCCGTCCTGCCGAACAGCTCGGCCGCGGCCGGGCTCCAGCGCAGCACCTGACCGGTCGCCGCCACGCCTAACGTGACGAGCGCACTCAGCCCGGGGATGGTCACTCGGTCCTCCTCAGCGCGCATCAGCGCCGAAAATCGTCCTACTCCGGTATTTGCCGAACTATGTTCGCATATGCCGCGCACCCATCGACCCGCGCCGTGCCAGCATCTAGGCTGACCGGTGGCCGGACGTTCTGTCAGCATTCCGGCCGACACCATGGCACCGGTACACGAATGGCGGGCACGTGGAGCACGAGAGCTGGGCACCTCCGGAAGTGGACGTCGAGCGCGCCAACGTGGCCCGGATCTATGACGCCCTTCTCGGGGGCTCGCACAATTTCGCCGTCGATCGGGACGTCGCGAGCGCACTGACCGCGATCGAGCCGACATCACGCGACGCCGCACGCGCGAACCGGCAGTTTCTCGGCCGGGCGGTCAGGTTTCTCGTCAAGTCTGGAATTCGACAGTTCCTCGACATCGGGTCCGGCGTCCCTACCTTGGGAAACGTGCACGAGATCGCGCAATCTGCCGCCCCGGACGCCCACGTGGTGTACGTCGACACGGACCCGATCGCGATCGCGCACAGCAAGTCGATCCTGACCGGCAACGACCGGGCCACGATCGTCCACGCGGACCTGCGCGAGCCCGACGTGATCCTCTCCCACCCCGACGTGAAGCGGCTCATCGACTTCGACCGGCCGGTGGCGCTCCTGCTGGTCGCGGTGCTGCACTTCATCACCGAGGAGGAGCACCCCGGAGACCTGGTACGGCGGCTCGCGGACGCCCTGGTGCCCGGCAGCCACCTGGTCATCTCCCACGCGACACATGACGGCCGCGCCCCGCAGGTGGGCGAGGCCATCGAGAAGCTGTACTCCCGCACCTCGGCGCCGGGCCGGCCACGCGACCACGCGAGCGTCCAGGCGTTCTTCGACGGCTTCGAGATCCTCGAGCCGGGCCTGGTCTACCTCCCGCAGTGGCGTCCCGAGGAGGGCGACCTGACGTTCGAACGCCCCGAGGACGCGTGGGGGTACGCCGGGGTCGGGCGCAAGAACCGACCAGCACCGCGTTCATGAACACCGGCCCGGCCCGGCTCGGGCCGGCCGCCGAGGTCACCAGAGTGCGAGGGAGCGGGTGAAGATGCCCGCGATGTCCTCCTCGGTCACCTCGCGTGGTGCGGTGGCCAGCAGGCGCTGTTGTTTCATCGTGCCCGCGACCAGTTCCGGTACGTCGGACTCGGTGTAGCCGGTCGCCCCGATGCCGTTCGGCAGGCCGATGTCGCGCATGAGGCGCAGCAGGGCCGTCGGCAGGTACTCCGACGGGTCGCCGCTCCGGTCGAGATCCGGGTCGAGCAGTTCGGCCGCGCGTACGTGCCGGTCCGGGCCGGCCTCGAAGGTGAACCGGAACGCCTCCGGCGCCGTCAGGGCCACGGCCATGCCGTGCGGCACCATCGGCTCCTCGTCCGGGTAGCCCTCGGGGTGGAAGTCCTTGACCTGGCCGGCGATCGGGTACGCGTCCGCGTGCGGGAGGTGCACGCCGGCGTTGCCGAAGCCGAGCCCGGCGAAGGTCGCGGCGAGGGCCATCTCCGTACGGGCCGTCAGGTCGTCGCCGTCGCGCACCGCCGTACGGAAGGAGCGGGCGATCAGCCCCAGGGCACGCTCGGACCACATGTCGGCGACGGGGTTGGCGCCGCAGTAGGGCACGCGCTCCTCCGGCCGCTTGCGCTCGTAGGAGTCGTACGGCCGGGCCGTGTAGCTCTCCAGCGCGTGGCAGACGATGTCCATGCCGGCCGAGGCGGTGACCCCGGCCGGCTGGGTGCGGGTGAGTTCGGGGTCGACCACGGCGAGCGTGGGCCGCAGGCGCGGATGGCTGATGCCGGTCTTGACCCGCAGGTCCAGGACGTCCAGCACGCAGACGGTCGTGCTCTCCGCTCCGGTACCGGTCGTGGTCGGCACGGCCACCAGCGGGTTCAGCGGACGCGCCGGGGCGCGCCCGGCGCCGATCGGCGGGTTGAGGTAGTCGGCCAGCTCACCGTCGTTGGTGGTCAGCAGGTTGATCGCCTTCGCCGTGTCGATGCTCGACCCGCCGCCGACCGCGACGATGGCGTCCCACGGACCGGTCTCGCGGGCGTACGCGACGGCCTCCTCCATCGAGGCGTCGGTCGGCTCGACGCGCACCCGGTCGAAGACCTCCGCCTCGATCCCGTACGCCTTCATCTGCTCGGCGACCCGCTGCGGCCCGCCCGTCGCCGCCATCCCGGGGTCGGTGACCACCAGAACGCGCCGCGCCCCGTACTGGCCGAGGTCGTAGCCGATCTCCGCGGAGGAACCGGCACCGAACTTCAGCTGCGGCGCGCCATAGGTGAACACCGACTCGGGATTACCAGGCAAAAGAGGCATATTTCGGATCCTCCGATCGCCGCCGTTCCATGTCAACGCATGGCGGCGCCCGGCACGAGCACGGCGAACTCCAGCCCGGCCGCCCCGGCGGCCAGCTTGATCGCGCCGGCCGGGTCGTCCAGGCCGACCGTGCGCGGCGCCAGGACGTCCAGGTCCAGCGTTCCGGCGGCGACCATGCGCCACACGTCGAGGATCGTCTCCGGCGGGTACATCCACGAGCCGCGCACCGTGAGCCGACGGCGCATGACGTCGCCGTACGGCAGCGGCAGGTCCTGCCTCACCCCGCCGATCAGCGCCATCGACCCGCCGGGACGCAGGGCGTCGAAGCCGGTCAGCGTCGGCTCCGGGCCGGGCACGGAGCCGAGGGCGTCGATCACCACGTCCACCTCGCCGATCGCGGCGGCGTCGCGGGCCCGGTCCCCGGTGAAGGCCACGGTCCGCACGCGTGGGTCCACCCCGGCGAGCCGGTCCAGAACGGCGGCGTTGCGGCCGACCGCGACGACCCGGGCGGCTCCACGGGC